>NZ_JBGQOF010000005.1:0-288913 GCF_052113665.1 Flavobacterium sp. W22_SRS_FK3
AATTGCAGGAACTGATAGTCCAAACACACCTGGATATTTATATGCTGTACAAGAAAAATACAAAAACGTTGAGGGAATTATTTTTACCGGATATGTTGAAGAAAATGATGTAGAAAGAATTTTTACTGATAGTACAATTGTAGTATTCCCTTATACATCTACTACTGGTAGTTCTGGAGTGCTACACCAAGCTGGTAGTTATGGGAAAGCAGTTATCATGCCAGATTTGGGCGATTTGGCTTTGTTGATTGAAGATGAAGGGTATAAAGGAGAATTTTTTAATCCGGAAAGTGCTAATTCTTTAGCAACAGCAATTGATAAAATCATCTCAAATGATGACTATCGAAAAGAATTAGCAATTACCAATTTTCAAGCAGCAAGTGCCCTTTCAATGGACAAAATTATAATGATGTATATAGAATGCTTTAAATCAATACAATAAAATTAAATTGAATCTTATGAAAATACTAATAGTAGATGATCAGCAATTGGTTTTGTTGTCTTTAGAAAAATTATTGAGTGGTTTAGGATATGAAGTTATAAGTACAGACAACATAATAGACGCCATTGCTAAATATGACATTGAAAAACCAAATTTAGTTATTGTCGACATTAATATGTCTAACCTTTCTAATGCAGAATCTACAAACGAAAATGGATCTGGCTTGGAAGTAGTCAAATATATTAAACAAATCAAAAAAGGCAATACACCTATAATGGTTTTATCTGGTAATACTGATGAAGAAGTCATTATAAAAGGTTTTGATTTAGGTATTGATGACTACATGAAAAAGCCTGTAAGCTTAAGCGAAATTAGCGCAAGAGTAAAAAGATTAATAGGATCTACTATTGAAAAAATTCCTTCAGAAAAACCCAATTCTAAGGAACGATATATCCAAAACAAATGTATTGGAGTTGTTATTCCGTGTTATAACGAGGAAACCCGTTTATCCAGTGCTGAATTTAAGTCTTTTGTGCATAAAAATTTAGGATACCATCTTTGTTTTGTCAACGATGGCAGTAAAGATAATACATTAGCCGTCTTGTATGAATTAACAAAAGGAAAAGAAGAATATATTAGCGTGTATGATTGCGAAAAAAATGGTGGAAAAGCTGAAGCTGTCCGCTTAGGAATGTTACACTTGGCCAAGCAAAATCAATTTGATTACATCGGTTTTTTAGACGCCGATTTATCCACCAACTTTGATGATTTTCAAGATTTGGCAGATACTATTTATAACTCTAAATATAAATTGGTTTTTGGTTCCAGAATTTCAAGAATGGGAGCTGACATTACTAAACAATCTGCAAGAGCGATCATTAGTAAGACCATAAATTATATTATTAGAAAAATTCTTGGAATGGAAATAAATGATACACAATGTGGCGCTAAAATAATGACAAAAGAAATTATAGAAAAAACTTTTAATGAAAAATTTATAACAAAATGGGTTTTTGATGTAGAGATTTTTATGCGAATGAAAAAAATATATGGTTCTGCAAAAACTCAGGAATTAATTTTAGAAAAGCCTTTAAACAGGTGGATTCACATGGATGGTTCTAAATTGTCATTTAAAGATTCCATAAAAATTATTGGTCAAATTGGTCAAATTGCACTCCATTATAGGTAAGAGCAATTTAAAATCGTATATAAATAATTAAAGAATATATTTTATAACAAGAATATTAGTAAAATTAATAAAGTTTTTATAAGTCGTTTATAAAACTTTGCATTACCTGTAAAATACTTTCAAATTTGTCGACAGACTCAGGTTTTTCATTCAATAATAGATTTTCATATTCATTAGTAATATAATAACTCTTTTCAAGACCTAAAATAGATATTTTATGTTTTAATTTATGAACACACTCTGCAGCAAGTTTGTAATGATGTTCTTGCATGCTTTTATGATATGAATCTATTTCAAGAGGAAGTTCTTTTTTAATAATAGCAATCATTTTTTGCTTAAA
Source organism: Flavobacterium sp. W22_SRS_FK3 (assembly GCF_052113665.1). Lineage (NCBI taxonomy): Bacteria > Pseudomonadati > Bacteroidota > Flavobacteriia > Flavobacteriales > Flavobacteriaceae > Flavobacterium > Flavobacterium sp. W22_SRS_FK3. The sequence continues at coordinate 1,972 of NZ_JBGQOF010000005.1, forward strand.
TACATCGTCATCTCCAGAGAGTTGGTCTATATAATTTAAATTAGGCTGTTCCATAGTTTTTGGGTAAGGTAAAATAAAATGTTGTTCCAATGTTTTCTTTACTTTCAAGCCAGATAGAGCCTTTATAATATTCAATAATTTTGTTAACTATAGAAAGCCCCACTCCTGAATTTTGATTGTTGCTTTCTAATTTTGTGAATATTTTAAAAATTTTATTGTGGTATTTTTCAGCAATTCCGATACCATTGTCTTTGATGTAAAATTCAAAATCTTGCTCTTTTTCTTTACAGCCAATTTCAATTTGACCTTGTACCTTATCATTATAATGAATGCTATTTTCAATTAAATTTTGCATCAATTGCTTGAACCGCCATGTATTTCCTTTTATTTTTGGTAAATCATTAATTATAGAAATTTTAATGTTCTTGGGAATATGAATCCCTCTTTTAATTTCGTCAATCAACAGATTGAAGTCGATTAATCTTTCTTCAGATTCTAACTTATCCACAGTAGAATAATCTAAAATTCCTTTGATGAGCAAATCCATTTTTTCGACATTAAACAATACCTGATTAAGTAAACCTAAGCCACTTTCTCCCATTACATCATTATTATCCTCCAGAACCCAATTAATCAAAGTGTCAATATTTCTGAGTGGTGCTTTTAAATCATGAGAAACTACATGAGCATATTCGTTAAGTTCTCTGTTTTGATTTTCTAAACTTTGAAGCAATTCTTCTCTTTGCTTGTTCATTGTGACAATTTCTATAGATTGCTTTTTTAAGAAATCAGACTGATTAAAATCTTTTGCATTACCCAATTTTTCAGCATCCAAATTCATAGAATTTAAAATCTCTGTCAAATTTGAATTTATTTCTTTTAAACTATTGGCTTCCTCTCGCAGTTTTTTATTGGCTTCGAAAAGTTCGTCAGAACTAATTTTCATAGCATGTTGCAACATGCTCATCTGATCCTGGTGATTTTCATAAGATTCATTAACTGCCTGCAAAAATTGCTTTAAATCTTTTAAATGGTCTGGGTTAATAAATTTGGCAATTTGCCTTTTTAACAACGTATTCATTATTCGCTGATTAGGGTTAAAGTCATGGTTTGGTTATGTAATTCGCAAAATGTATTCTCGCTAAATGGAGCCATTTCGCCATAAGAGTAAAACCCGGTTATCGCTACTTCATTTCCAATTATTTCCTGAACGTGCTCTATTTCCTCTTCAACACGTTGATTCATTACTAATTTTCTACCTACACAACTCACTAATAAAGCGAGTTGTGGGTGATTTTTTCTGTTTTTCATTGCCAACATAGCCGCTTGTGAGGCTCCCTCGGCAATAGCATCTACAGAAGCCATCATAAGCTGTACTTTGGCATTTTCGGGCGCATCGCCAGCTAAAATCATCGACTGATCTTCGTTATTAATGTTTAAAATAGTACGAACAACAGCTTGCGATTTTCCTTCGGGCGTAACATTTAAAGGATATAACAAAGAAGCTTGCGGCAACTGATCGGCTTTGTTGCCTAAGTATTTTTTATATAAATCCAAAGCTGGCTGCCCATCGATTTCATACAATACATTGGCTTCTGATCGGGTAATAATTCTTTCGGGACCAAAAGAGCTCCATCCTCCAAAACTAGAAAAAGATATTTCTAAAGTTTCGCCATAAAATCCAATTAAAACGACTTCTCCCTCTTTTGGATTTTCTTTATAAGAAGCTAATGTTTTCTCAAATTTAGCATCGTCTCCACACATACCTCCTGAAATTGGTACTTTATTTTGAATGCCATTTTCAAGGCCTTCAATAAGGGAGCTTCCATTTACGAAACTTCCTTCAGAGAGTACAAATAAATGCTTCAAATTTTCTTTAGGTATTTGTTGGTAAAGAGATTGGCCTAAAGCATTCGCATCTTTATTATGATTAAAAATATTATCCGTCCTAATTTCAAAAGTACTTTTTTCAAATTCTATTGCAGTAACTACAACCGAATCATCAAATACATTTGCATCGATAATTTCGCCCGACGTTGAGCCAAAAACCAGATGTTCATAAGGAAACTCCTTTCTGACAGCATCAATGACTTCCGGGCGCTCTAATTGCATTCTATTTCCGAAAACAAGTACAAGCGGATTTTTTAATGCATCCTCTTTTATTAGGTATTCCCAATTTTCATTCTTTTTTTTATAAGCTTGAATTATTTTCATAGTTTCTATTTTGGTAGTTTAATAAAGAAGGTAGTACCTTTAGTCAGTTCACTGTCTATCCAAATTTTTCCCTTGTAATTTTCGACTATTTTTTTCACAATTGACAACCCAATACCTGTTGATCTCTTATTAGAAGTAAAAGATTGAAATATTTTAAATATTTTTTCCTGATTCTCTGCAGCAATTCCTGGCCCATTGTCTTTAATAGCAAAAACATAATGCTTTTTTTCTTCTTCAAAACTTATTTCAATGAATCCCAGAGGCTTATCAATGTAATTTACCGCATTGCTAATGATATTCATAAACAATTGTTGCATTCTAAATCGTTCAGCTTTGATTGTTGGCAGTTCATTTTTTATTACAACTTGAATGTTTTTTGGTATATGAATAATATCAATTATTTTGTTGATTTCAACATTCAAATTAATATTTTCAGTGATCATCTCAATATCATCTACTTTCGAATAAGTTAGAATTCCTTCAATCAAATGATCCATTTTCTCTACTTTGTCTTCTATCATATCAAGATACTGAAGCGTTTGCGCATTAAACTCTTTATCATTGTCCTCTTTGATCCAGGTAACTAGAGAATGTATGCTTTGTAACGGTGATTTTAAATCATGCGACACAATTTGAGCATAATCATTGAGCTGCTCATTCTGTTTTTCTAATTTTTTAAGCAGTTCCTCTTTTTGTAATTCCAGGCTCTTTTGTCGAGTTATGTCTAAATGTATTCCTATTGAACCAATTACTTCTCCATTGACATTATAATTTGGAGCACCGCTAATTAACCAATACCTCGTTTCTCCTTTTTTATTAATAGAAGTTACTTCATACGAATCTGACTTGCCTTTAACCCGTTCTTTATTTTTAAAATTAACTAATTTTTTATCTTCAGGATGCAATAAAATTTCAGATGCTTTGTTACCTAACAAATCAATCAAAGAAAAACCACTCATATCACAAAATGACTGATTAGCCAATTGTATTATGTCGTCCTGATCTACCTCCAATAAGCCCATATTCATATTGGCAATAATATTTCTATATTTTTCTTTTTCTCCTTCTAAGCTTTCTTTATATTTTTTCTTGATGGTGATGTCTTCAAAACTCCACAAATGACCGTCATTTTTATTGCCTTTTGCTATCGGAATAAAGCTCCTTTCGTAGACGCGTCCATCCGCCAATTCAATCTCTTCAGAAAAGACGTTTTTTTTGTTTCGTAAAATTTCTTCTACTCTTTCTATAAACTCATCTGGTTTTTTAAAAAAGTGCTTATTTTCTTCTGTGGCCATTTTAGAGTCAAAACCTATCATCTCTTCTGGTTTTCCTTTAAAATCGAATAAATCACAAAATCGTTTATTGGCAATTAACACCTTTCTATCCTCATCTTCTAATAAAATACCCGATTGAAGATTGGTTATTAACGAAGTCAAACGATTTTCAGAATCTATTAGTTGTTGATTGAATTCTTTTTCCTGACTTATATTTTCCTCAATGGCGAAAAATTTAATCACTTCTCCTTGCTTATTATACAATGCCTGCCCTTGCACTCTAACCCAATATTTTTCTTTAAATTTTGTGTAATTTAAGATTTCACAATTAAAAGGCAGACCCTCTTTTATTTGATTCCTTAAATAGGCAATCGTTTCCGGATTGGTTGCTTCACCTTGCAATAAACGACCAGGTCTATGACCAATCAATTCTTCCTTGGTGAAGCCAGTCATTTTAGTAAAACTACTATTAACCCACTCTATTTTACCTTTTTTGTCACAAATAACAACTGCGCTAATATTTTTATCTGCTATTGAAGAAAGTAATAAAAGTTGTTCTTCTTTTTGTTTATCTTCGGTAATGTCCTCGATCATTGCAAAATACTGAATCACTTTTTTGGAGGAATCCAGAATGGGCTGTCCCACTGTCTTAGACCAAAAAGTACCACCGTTTTTTTTAGCATGCAGAATTTCTACTTCAAAAGTATCTCCTTCGTAAAAAGCACTAATCATGCTTCTTATTTCTTCTTTATTAGATAAAGGATTTGAACCTAATTCAACTGGTGTTTTCCCGATAATCTCTTCGTTCTTATATCCCGTCAATTTCAGATAAGCAGCATTACACCAAAATATCTTTCCATCCGGATGTGTAAATACAATGCCGTTTTTATTGGTTTTTGCTACCAAAGAGAGCTTATTTAGTTCTTCTTGATTTCTTTTTTGTTCTGTAATATCGCGTCCATATATGTTAACATACTGCTGTTCCTGTAGACTTTTACAAACAAAAGAGTAATACTTACCATTGCTATCAGCTTCAAAAACCCACCTTTCTTTTGTTTTATCTATCTGGTGTACAATGAATTTTAAAAAATCATAAATTTCATAATCGGTCCCCTGAGATGTAAGATTTTTTAAATCGTGGGCCGCTGGATTCATTTTTAACAAATTTCCCTCAAAATCAATTCTAATCAATGGATCCGGGTTTTGAGTAGGAAATAGTGCTATATCGCGAATTTCCTTAGTCGCATCTTTTAAGTCGTTTTCTTGTTGATGTATTGTAGTCAAAGATTTTTGTAATGCTGCATCAGATTTGTCACGATTGTGCATTAAATCAAGTAAATCGAATGATGGATCGTGGTGAGCAAAATCAAAAAGAGATATTTTTTTTTCTTTAAAATTATGAACCGAAGTAAGCCAAAGGCTACCTAAAAATAAATATCCTTCTTCATATTTTTCGAATTGACCCCGAAACGAAACTTTATCTTGAAGTGATTTAATTATGACTAATTGATTTGTGACTTTATTAAAATTGCCACTATTCAATTCTTCAATAAATGGTTTAGCAATGGTAAATGAATCTAGGAAATATATATTATTTTTTAAGTCAGGAAGCAATTTGATAAAACTCTTACCTCTACCCTTAATAAGTAGGTTGCAATCTAACAAAACATAAAAAGGGAAAATCCTATTGAATGTTTCACTATCAAAATGAAATTGAGAATTTTTCATGTTGTTACCTCCTTAATTTTAAAAATTTATGTATACAGGATATGCTCACTATATCATTAATAATGATTTTAATACAAAAAGAGCCAAGAATACATCTGAATTTCAGCTAAAATCTTTCAGAATTGTAAGGTAAATTACTGCTTTTTTTCTTAAACAACAAATGTTTTAAATATTTAATGGTTATAAATTTCTTTAGACTGTTAAAAAAAGAAAAAATGATTCAAATACTATATTTCCTTCTCTGGCACTAGACTTAAAAAATAACTGTTATATTTTATTATTGTGAAATTAATTCATTAATGCTCCAATAATCTAATAACTTTTTTATTCTATCTACATAATCCTCATATTTCAAAGGTTTTAAAATGTAGCCCGCTATGCCTATCTTATAGGATTCCATAAGATCTCTGTGATTATTGGAAGTGGTCAAGATAATTGCTGGTATGTATTTTAATACATCATCTGTTTTTAAAATAGTCAAAAACTCAATTCCGTTTAGTTTAGGCATATTAAGGTCTAAAATAATAATATCAGGTATTATTTCTTTCATTTTTAATATATCAACTGCTTCCTCACCATTATTTGCTTCAATGATGCGATGGTTAAGTTCCAAAGTTTTTAATACTCTATTGAATTTCATTACTTCAATTGCATCATCTTCTATTAATAGTATATTTAACGATTTTGCCATTTTTTTTTATTTTTAAATTTTGATGCACATTTATCCAACTTCAAATGTATTTCATTACCTTAAAGTAAGAATCGTTTTTCGTCAACATATCATAAAGTATAGACAATTGGAAGAAAAGTGTCGATGAATGGTTTTTTTGCACAATGGATTTAAAAAGTATCTTCAACTCACTAAAAATTAACTCTAAAAAGATATTGTTGTTTGTCGTTTTTAAGTATCTGTTATAGATAAGTTTTTGAAGTTACATCAAAAAACATATCGGACACTTTTTTGTTTGGCAATACAAAATACAATCATCACAACGGTTCTACTTCATTTGTAAAGTTGCGGCATGTCAGAAAATTAATAATCCTGAGTTAATTACTAGTCAACTTGAAATTTTTTTGTTAACTCTATTTTCTTTTGTTTAATCGTGAAATTTTCGGGATAAATTAAACCAATTAGCTTCTTTATATGCTTAATTTATGAATATATATGTTTCATTTTATGAATTTTTCAACCCCTAAATTGTCGCCACAATTCCTTAACAAATCAACAACAATCGATATTCCCCTTCATTTTCTATGGGTGCCCTGTGAATACAAGGAAGCACTTGTTGTTTTGGATGATCTACCGCCAGTCGCCAAAGATGCCCTAGCTTTAAATTAACAGGTTCTACATCATCATGTACCTGATAATGCAAATCAAAATAATTTTCTTTCAAGAAGTCTTCAAATTCTTCTGATGGCCCGTCATGCAGCTCTTTTAGTTTTGCTCTAATTTCTGGAATTAGAATTTTTTGCTCTGCCTGCAAATTAGAAACAATATCACTTGCAGTCCCGTGATAGGTACACAAAAAAGTATCTGTCGCAATGGGTGAACGGTCAACATGAAACGAATACACATCAGTTGATATGAAATCAAATTCATCATCACGTTCATAACACTTAAGTAAATTAAGAGAGGGTGAAGCTCCAAAATCAGCTAACAATTGTAAATCATTTATGATTATTTCCCTTGCTATATTCCCCCTTTCTGATAGTTGGAGAGCAATTAGATCTTCAGGATAAACTTCGGTTATATTTTCTTTTATTTGTAATTTGGATACAATCTCATTAAAATCACCATCCAAATTTCTGTACCAGCATAGTGCATTCATTTCTCCTTTGAAATTTGTCTGCACAAGCTCAGAGAAAGTAGTTACGACACCAATTTGGCTGTTTTTAGAAAATATATTACTCATATTATGATGTTAAAAAACTAAATTACTTCTTGTACAAAAATATATAATAGAGGTCAGTTGAACTGTTTTTTTTTGTTTAAACTTTTAAGGTTAACTTCTTTTTTGCCACCGAAATTTAAGATGTTCATTATATCAATTGGCATCATTTTTAGTTTCATTGCAAAAGGGAAATACGTTTATGAAAACAGGATTTTTTTGTATTTTTAAGAATTAAACATACCTCAGGAATTTTACGCCATCAAATGCGTTTCAAATTTTAGAAGACAACCTATTTAAACTTTATGCTCTATTTTTGAAAGATGTTGAATTAATAGCGGGAGAAACTATTGCTTGTAATTGGATAAATAAAACGTGCTCACAAAAGTAAGATTGCTAATTTTAATCAAAGAATTCCTCGAAGCTCTGCTTGGGGTAATTTATTATACACAAAAATAATTAAATCAGCCAAAAATTTAAAAGAAAATTAAAATCAGACTCCAAACATTCTAATCAGAAAGATTTGCAATCATAGTACTAAGAATAATTTATCAGGAAAACATAAAACTTTATTGAAAGATATCCATATTAATAAAATAAATTTTATCTTTAAAAAATTGGCACCTGACAAAACATTCAAAAATTAATACAAAAAAAAATGAAGCAGATTACTGATATTCTAAATCTTAAAGAAGGAGAAGGTGACAGAGAAAAGACATTGGAGACCGTTAAAAAAAACATTTCTTTTAAGGGTGCAAATCTTTGGATATTAGCTTGTGCAATAATTGTTGCTTCGATAGGATTAAATGTAAATTCGACTGCTGTTATTATAGGTGCAATGTTAATATCACCACTCATGGGGCCTATCGTAGGTGCTGGTTTTGCCCTTGGTATATATGATTTTTCATTATTAAAAAAATCACTTAGAAACCTGCTCAATGCTACTGTTGTGAGTCTGATTGTATCTACATTATATTTTTACCTGAGCCCTTTTAAGGACGTTCAATCAGAATTGCTGGCCAGAACATCACCGAATATTTATGATATCCTTATTGCATTTTTCGGCGGTGTTGTAGGAGTAATCGCTGTTACCAGATCAGAAAAAGGAAATCCTATTCCGGGTGTAGCTATTGCAACGGCTTTAATGCCGCCACTTTGCACTGCTGGTTATGGACTGGCAACTGCTCAGTGGGCTTTTTTCCTCGGCGCTTTTTATCTGTATTGTATTAATTGTGTATTTATTGGTATAGCAACTTTTTTAATCATTAAATATCTTAATTATCCGGCGGTCAAACAAATTGATGAAAAACATCAAAAGCGTGTAAAATATACTATTGCCTTTTTAATCACAGCAATGTTAGCGCCCAGTAGTTATCTTGCGTATTCATTATACAGAGAACAGCAATTTAAAAAAAATGTAAATATTTTTATTGAAAATGAATTCAGTAATAAGGGATACACGGTTGTTTATAAAAAGACCGATTTTAATCGACACAATAAAAAACTGGAACTTGCTTTTTTATCTAAGCGTTTTTCTCCCGCAGAAATAATGAATATAAAAAACAAGCTGAGCCATAATAAATACCTGAGTGGAACGAACCTGCATATCAGGCAGGACAGTACAGATCGTTTCAATGATCTTAAAGGTGATATTTTAAATCAGATTAAGAGCAGTGAAAATGAAATGAACATAAAAGATGTAAAAATCATACAGCTTGAAAAAGAGCTGGCAAAAAACAAATTTGACAATAGACAAATTTTAAAAGAAATACGAACATTATTTCCTAATGTCAATTCACTTTCAATCGCAAAAAACTCATTAATAAATTATAAAGACAGCACCACAACGATCACTGCAGTAATTTACGATGGGCCTAAAAGCCTGACTAAAGACGAGAATGATAAACTCACAAAATGGCTCAATGAACGTCTGTCTGTCAAAGATGCAATACTATTTAAAAAGCAGTAAATAAAGTTATTGCTTTTTATTATAGAGTTTTAAAAGCAGAAAACCTGAAACTCCGGAAATTATAGAAGCAATTAATATGGCAAATTTAGCCTCATTCTGATAAGTTTGTTGCTGAAAAGACAGCAAAGCGATAAATATCGACATAGTAAATCCGATTCCTCCTAAAAGGCCCAGCCCCAGTACATGAGTCCATTTGGTCTCATTGGGTAAATCTGCTGCCTTGATCTTTACCGAAAACCAGGACATTAAAAAAATACCAATAGGCTTTCCGAGAAAAAGACCCAATATTATCCCCAACGAAAGATTTCCTGTAAGTCCCTGCAGCATTGTTGTTTCAAAAGCAATATTGGTATTAGCCAAAGCAAAAATAGGCATAATGATAAAATTTACCGGACGTGTCAAAGCATGCTCGAGTTTTTCTAATGGCGAATCAGTATCGTCTTCATTAGTTGGCAGTGTTACGGCAACAAGTACTCCAGCTATAGTGGCATGAATTCCTGAATGATGAATAAAATACCACATAAAAGCACCAGGGAGCAAATAGAAAAATAAATTTTTAATACCCAGGCGGTTAAAAATTATAAGCAACAAAAATATAGCACCGGCATAGCCTAAATACAGAAAATGGATTTCGGAAGAATAAAAAATAGCAATAACCAAAATCGCAATAAGATCATCAACAATGGCTAAAGCGGCAAGAAAAATTTTGAGACCCGATGGCACTTTATTTCCTAAAAGTGACAAAATACCAAGGGCAAAAGCAATGTCAGTAGCCATTGGAATCCCCCACCCTTTGGCGGTTTCAGTACTTTGCCCATTAAAAATAAAATAAATCACTGCCGGGACCAATACCCCTCCGATTGCAGCCAATACCGGCAATGCAGCCTGGCGGATAGAAGAAAGTTCACCCTCAATAACCTCCCTTTTTATTTCAAGACCCACCAGAAGAAAGAAAACGGCCATTAATCCATCATTTATCCATAACAAAACCGGATACTTAAGTTGAATCGAAGTAGTTTCATATCCTAAAGGGTAAGATAGAAAATCATTAAAAGTTGTACCAAAGCTGGTATTTGCAATTAAAAGTGACACAATTACACATGCAAGAAGTAAGACACCTCCAGATGAGGAAGATTGAAAAAAATGCGCGAAAATTTTAATATTAATGAGTTTTGCCATTTTACAAAAATATGTAATATCACCTGAAAAGGCAAACAGAATTTTGGAGAAATAAATACTATCATATTTGTTTTTTATAGCTAAAAACCTAAATAATTCAGTAATGCCTGCTGAAAATGATAAAATTACACCTAATGATACTGAAACATTACTTATCAAGTTTAAATTTGAAAACGTATAATATGTTAAAATTCATTCTACATCTTCCTTTATTTTCTTTCAACGAATAATAAAAACATGTAAATACTTGCGTTATTCTCGACAAGGCTTTAGAAGGTAGCGTATATTTAGATTTCTTCTTCTGTGAAAACCTCAAAATTAATTCCTAAAAAATATAGTTGTAAATATGATCCCTGATGAGATTTTTATACTTTATTAATATTTTTTTTAAAATTTAGAATGATTAACTTTTTAAAATTACTATATTTGTAAAGTATCAATATACCTGTGTTTAGAAGGTATTTATAATTCTCCAATATCTGCATGAAACAATTTAAGTTAATAAGTGTTATTTTACTATTCCTGCTTGCTTTTATAAGCAAAGCAGAATGTAAATACACTTCCGGACTTGAAAAATTCAAATTGCAAAATAGATTTATAACTTCTGAAACCCGGTCCTTTTCAACCTCAGATTTAGTGTGTGCTAAAGACTATGATTTTCATTTCATTGTCAAAAGGAAGGTAAAACACCGTGCTACAACTTCACAAAGTTGTGATTTGAGAATGCCTTACCTTATCAAATTAGTCGATTTCAAGATTTTCAAAAATCGTCTCATATATGGTATTGCATCTATTTACCATATTCAACGTTATACTTATCTACATCTTTATCAGCTTTTCTAGAACTTTGACTATTTAAATTCAGATTTTTCTGTTACTTTCTTTGATGATTTTCACTAGAAATAATACTTTTTATAAAAACTCATTTTATAAAATATTGCACAAAGTCTTCTTTCTAACATTAATTAAAATAGAGATGAAAATCCTTGACAAAAATTAAAGTATCATACTAAACTAATTGAAAGAGCTGAATTCCAAATAGAAATTTAACACACCCCAAACAACTCCCAGGAATTTAAAACTAATAAAAATACACCTTGTCATGAAAAAAATTACTCAAATAATCTGCGTTCTTTTAACAGTTACAAGTATGAATGCACAACAAGAAAAAGGAATCATTGGCTACTCGAACTGGTTAAGTAATTGGTCCGAATTTAAACCCCATAAAGTAGATTATGGTGAGCCTAACCAAATTCTAGCAGGAAAGATTTCTGTTAACACCAAACTGCTTAAAAGAAATATATATGTTTTGCAGGGAAACGTTTATGTAACTAACAATGCCGTTTTAACAATTGAACCCGGAACTTTAATTATTGGTGATTTCCAAACAAAAGGAACATTGGTAGTCACAAAAGGTGCACAGCTTGTTGCAGATGGTCTTGAGACGGACCCAATTGTATTTACTTCAAATCGCAGTATGAAAAAAGCGGGAGACTGGGGAGGTATTGTACTCCTTGGCGAAGCCCCTATTAATAAATTTGGAAATATTGGTTCTTATAACTTAGATCTTGATCCTTCCTTAACTACTTATGGCGGTGAGAATGCTTTATCAAATTCTGGAATTTTAAGATTTGTAAGAATCGAATTTGCAGGAAAAAATATTAAAGGAGCAGATACTTTCAATGGTTTGACAATCGCAGGTGTTGGCAGCCAGACAATTTTAGAAAATATTATGGTTAGCTATTGCGGAGGTAACTCATTTGCTTTTTATGGAGGTGATGTAAATGCTACTAAATTCGTGTCTTATAAATCAATTAACGATGATTATAAATTTACTCAGGGAGTTCAATGCCGTTTATATAATTCGTTAGCGGTAAGATCTTCTTATTTATCAAGTAACAAAGATGGTTCACGATGTTTAGAAATAAAATCATATGAAAACAAAAGTGAAACAGATTTTACTAAAAAACATACTTTTGTTTCGGTAGCTAATATCACATTGTTAAATGACAGTGAAAATATTAATGCCGATATCCAGTCAGGTTTGGTGAAAGAAGCTGTTTATATTGCTGATAAAGCTTCTCTTGAAATGAAACGCAGTGTGGTTTCTGGATTTAATCCTGCAGTTTTACTAGACGGTAAAACGGAGATTAATGATGCTAATCTTAAGAAAATTAAATTTGAAGAAATGTATTTCAATTTATGCAAAGGAAATATCCTGTCTGAAGGTAATAGTAATAATGAAGATTTGGAACACTGGTATGGGAATAGCTTGTTTTTTAATGTTTATTCGAAAAGTGATAATAAGGAAACATTTGTTGATATATTCGATGCTAAAAGACCAGATTTCAGATTACAATTAGGAAAAATTACCGCTTCAAGTGATAATAGATAATTTATTGTACTTAAAATAAAATGACATTATCTCTTTAAAATGATTTTATGATATTCGAATTGTCTATTATGATAAAGTTTATAAAAAAAAACAAGTTATTAGTGTTATATTAAATTATATTGAAAATTTCAGCTTATAGATTTTATGTATATATCCTATAAGCTGAAATTGTAATAAATTCAATTTGTAATTACTTTTACTAGTGAATTTACTTTAAAACATTTTTTTATGTTGTTTAAAACTAAAAATTTTAAAACTAGTAATTCATCATTGTAAAACAAGAATCAAAAGAGAAATTATTTATCCTGCTCGAAATAATATCGAGCAGGATTTTTTTGTTTCTCACTGCCGCAGCTAAAATAATATTAGTTATCAATATGTTGTATAGGCTATAAATTTTGCAAGACTAAATAGAAAACAGGTTCAATTGGAAGATGACTCGATATTATTTAAAAAGTAAATACCAATCATCATCCCTAGATAAGATGTAAAAAAATAAGGTTTAACCGAAGAGTAAGCTTTTATTATTCTATCAAAAAATATTTGAACGGAATGCACATTACAGACAGTCTCTTATCATATCTTAATTTATTTACATAATAAGCCTTACACCTCCCAATTCAGAAACCCTGTATGAAAATTTATCTCCAGGCGAAGCAATAAACATGAAGTTTTTGGGGATCTTCCATTCTAATGATAATTCATCAATAAGATCAGGTCCGAAAACACCATCAATCTCAATAAACTCAATATGAATTTCAGGGTAAGCCCTGTCCAGTACTTCTAGATCTTTCTTAAGAGACTCATTACACTCTTCTATTAGTCTAACATTTACAATTTTTAGTTTCCTGGTAGTTTCGTTGTTTTGAACATATTGCATTACTTTGTTTAGTATGGCCACATCATCACCTTTTGTGAAAAAGACAAATTCCTGAGAATGAATTTTATTCTGCACTTTTCTCAAATAGCGATTACTTATAATAGCAAATTTGCGAATAGGTTCATAAAAATATTCTAAAATATCAACCATAGTCTGTATCAAAAGTGAGCGATTGAGCATAATTAATACGAATAAAACTGCCGGTATAAGATAATTAATAAAGGTTTGAAAAGCCTCTCTATTAAGAATAATATTTCCAGCAAATCCAAGTATTATAAATGCTATAGCAACAACTACCGCAATTCCCTTTGCTTTTTCAGGTCTGGGCAACTTTCTTCGTTTGATTTTGAGGAGCAGATTTCCGATTCCGAAAAGCGCCATAACAGCAAGAAAAGAAAAAGTATATACGCCAGCTAAAGATTCAAGTCTGCCTCTCGTAACAAGCATAACTGATATACAGAGTATCAAAAAGGTAATTATGATCCTGTAGTTAGATCCGCGATTGTTTTCCTTCAGAAAATAATTAGGCAATATTCTATCGAGAGTCATTCTTTTCAGAAGTCCTGAGACGCCAACAAAAGAAGTAAGAACAGCACCGCACAAAACAAGAACAGCATCTATAGAAATTAGCCATGCAAGCCATTCGCCGCCTGTAGTATGACCCAGATACGACAAAAGCGATTCTTTATGTTCTCCAAGCTCGGCAATTGGTATTACAGCAATTAACAGCAATGCGATTACAGGATTAAAAAAGCTTACAATAGCCCACATATTTCTGAGGGTTTTTGGAAATACTCCGGCTTTTTGCTCTTCTACAAAATTAGCAGAACTTTCAAAGCCCGAAATACCAAGCATTGCAGCCGAAAATCCCAAGAACAGTGTATATAAAATTCCTTTGGAATTTAATGGGAGTTCCCAGTTAAGATGAAAAGTTTCCAATCCATTTGAAAATATAAAAAAACCTGAAAACACAACAAGTAATATTAATGTAACTAAATGAATTATAAATATACAGACTGCGACAATAGCCGACTCGCCTATTCCTATAATTGCAAGTAAAGTAAACAATACCAGCACTATTGCTGCCGCAAGAAGGATATTGATTCCAGAAAATATAGTATGTAGATAATGCATAGCTTCAGTAGCTGATATTACTGCTGTGGTCATGTAGGACAGTACAGTAAGGATTGCTGCAAATGAGGCTATTCTTTTTGTCGATGTATTAAGAAGCACATTATAAGCTCCTCCATTAAGAGGGAGTGCCCCCACTACTTCACCATAAATTTTTCGAAACAGGAGCAGAACAAACGCCACTATTAAAAGAGAGATCCAGGCATATTGCCCGGCATATCCGATGGTCAAGGCAGATACATAAAGACAGGAAGAAGTAATGTCGTTACCACAGATGGCAGTTGCCTGAAGTTCATTCAGTTTTTGAGTAATGTGATTTTTCATAGAAATTAAACAGTAATTATAAACAGGAATGAATTTATACTTTTATCATAAAAGTTATTAACCTTGCTAACAAAGTTAAGCCTAAATTAATACTTTACCCAACAAAAGTTCTAAAAGTGTAATGACAGTGTATTCAAATATTCGATAAATCTAATAAAAAGAAAAAATAGAGCTATTCATTATTTTTCTTGGAATCGGCTTTTTATATGACTAACTTTGAAACACTAATTATCGGTACATCTATTGCAAAAATATAGCTGTGTAAATAATTCGTTACTGCTTGCATCAATAACTGTTGATCTAATATTTATTATATTATTCTCTAGCTTTTACTGTCTTTAGACAGCACTCCTTAAGCTTTTATCAACTACAAACTTTGATAAGCAAAATTTGCGTCTATTTTATGCTTTTATCTGCAGGTGTCCCATTAGTTAAATATTTTTCAAATGAAACATTAAAAACTTATATATGGATATCTTAAACACAACCTTTTTAGACAACACTTTTTTAAGCTGGCTTATAGCGGCAGGAATGATAATAGCATCAATAATTATTATTAAAACAGTCAAAGTTGTAGTAATAAAAAGATTGAAAAACTGGGCTATGAATACAAAAACTACCTGGGATAATTTTATCATCGAAGTGGTAGATAAATCTGTACTGCCTATTTTATATATCAGTTCTTTTTATTTTGCATTGCTGACACTTAAGCTTCCAGATAATATTAACAAAGTCATACATATTGCTTATATGTTTTCTTTTACTTTTTTTATTCTGAAAATTATCAGTGCCGCCTTCAAAAAATTTGTCTATTCCTTTATCCAAAGGTCAGAAGAAAGTGAAAGTAAGCAAAAACAGGCAGGAGGACTTATTGCCATTGTTAATATTATTATATGGATTTGCGGACTCATATTTTTAATCGACAATATGGGTTACAATGTCACCACTCTGATTGCAGGATTAGGTGTCGGTGGTATCGCAATTGCTCTTGCTGCACAAGCTGTATTGGGAGACCTCTTCAGTTATTTTGTGATCTTTTTTGACCGTCCTTTTGAAATTGGTGATTTTGTCGTATTAGGTGATGATAATGGAGTAATAGAATATATTGGTATTAAAACCACCCGTATCCGTACTCTGAGCGGAGAACAGCTTATCTGCTCCAATACAGATCTTACTAATTCCAGATTGAGAAACTATAAAAGAATGGAAAAAAGACGTATTGTGTTTTCTTTGGGGGTTACCTATCAGACAACTCACTCTCAGTTAGCAGAAATACCTAATATTGTAAAAGGAATTATTGATTCTCAATCTCAGCTTCAATTTGACAGAGGACATTTTTCAGGATATGGAGATTTCAGTCTGAATTTTGAATTCGTTTATTTCGTGTTAGATGCTGATTATAATCTATATATGGATAATCAGCAAAAAGTATATCTTGAAATATTTTCCGCTTTTGAGAAAGAGGGAATTGATTTTGCCTATCCTACTCAAACGATAATTATGGATAAAGAAATAAAATTGAACTAAAAAGATTTTTCCCTTCCTGTTTTTTTTCAAATCTTAAAATTGTACAAAAAACACATGGCTTACAGCTTAACTTTAGCTCTTTTGAAAAGTGTTTTTCCCGCTAGAAGTAGAAAGAAGTAAAAAGACAGCTTTTAAAATTTTTAAATCTATAAAAAAATGCGTTAAAACCTCCAAATCTTAGAATTTGGAGGTTTTTGTTTTTATGACAATTTTCAATTTTTATACTAAAGGGTCTAAAATTCTATAAATAGATAATTTAAAAAACAGATAAAAAAAACCGACATCTTCACATACCGATCGGTATTTATTCTTACATTTGTTTTTTGACTATTTCATTTTATACCGAAATTAATGAATACTTCTGAATTTATATTAGATAAAGTAGCTCCAATTTTTAACAAACAAGGTTATGTTGGAACTAGCCTCACGAATATAACAAAAGCAACGGGCCTTACAAAAGGTGCTATTTATTGCAATTTTTCTAATAAGGAAGATTTAGCATTAAAATCTTTTCAACTAAATATAAGTTTAGCAATAAAGCCATTATTCAGGCTTGTTTCTACCACACCAGGCAGCATAAATAAATTACATGTTATAACAGATTACCAGCGTAATTATTATAATTTAGTGAAAGATATAGGCGGATGTCCTATGTTACGTGTTGGAGTGGATACAAAATTCATAAATCCGTTATTATTTGCCGAAGCACAAAATTTGTCTCAAAAATTTACTTCTGGATTAGTTAGCATTATAAAGGAAGGCATTATTAAAAATGAAATTCAAGAAAATACCGATCCGTATAAATATGCCAAAGTTATTTTATCACTAATTGAAGGAAGTTCGCTTCTCGCATTTACTCATGATGACCAGACCTATATAACGAATGCGATGGACTTTATTGACAGCATATTAATAAAATACATCATGATATAAAAAAAATTTAACCCTGTAAATACCGATTGGTATTTGCGTAATATATTTTAAAATGGAAAAAATATTAAAAACAAAAAGAAAAATTAGATTTCAAGACTGTGATCCTTTTAATCATTTAAACAACTCAAAATATTTAGAATACTTTCTTAATGCCCGCGAAGATCAAATTGCAGAACAATATAATCTTGATGTATTTAAGTACATGCAAGAAACGGGACTTAGTTGGGTTGTAGCCTCCAATCAAATAAGTTATATAAAACCGGCCATTACCATGGAAACAGTTCTAATTGAATCTCAATTGATTCAATATTCTGAAAATCTTCTTCAGGTTGAAATGAAAATGTGGAATGAAAATGAAACAGAGCTAAAAGCTATTTTGTGGATAAAGTTTATTCCATACAATATCCAGACAAAAAAATCTGCAAACCATTCAGATGATTTAATGAAACTATTTCAATCAGTTGTTGTACCTATTGAGGAATCAATTTTTGAAAACAGATATTTAGAAACCATTCAAAAATTAAAAACCAGAATACATGCTCAATTATAAAAGCTATTAATTGCAAAGAGATTTTATAACTTTTTGAAATTATTATATAAGTATTCATATTATTATTTCAGGTAATTTTAGTAAAATTTTAAAACTTAGAAATTAGAAATATGAACACAAATAATCAAAATCCGAAAAGCACTAAAAAAAGTGGTTCTGATAATCGAAGTGATATGAGAAAACATCAATATAAAGAACATGATGAAGTTTTAACAAACGATAAAAATTATGATGTTGACACTCAAAAATTCAAAGGTAAAGAGCCAGACTTTGATGATAAATTGAATAACGAAGAAAAAAAATAAAAACTTTAAAACGTCGCAAATGGAATATTTTGGGACGTTTTTTTTAATTGTTGTGAATGAGTAATTCAACAGGATTTTAAACTTCAAATCAATAGCCTTTATAAGATTTTTTTTACTAAATTAGGAATATGAAAATAAATCCGGATGTCATAATTATTGGAGGCGGTCTTGCTGGTTTGACAGGAGCAATACATCTCTCAAAAAAAGGATTGCGAGTAACCTTAATTGAAAAATCCGAATATCCTCGTCACAAAGTATGTGGAGAATATATTTCCAATGAAATCCTCCCTTATCTTCTTTGGCTTGATATAGATGTTTTACAATTCAATCCGGAAAAAATTTCCACTTTTGAATTTACGATACAAAACGGTAAAACTGCAAAAACAAAACTTCCTTTGGGAGGCTTTGGTATCAGCAGATATCTGCTGGACAACATCTTATATCAAAAAGCATTATCAAGTGGCTGTGTTATTTTAAAAGAAACCGTTACTGCTATTTCTTTTGCAAACGATGAATTCTCAGTTGTAACGCCAAATCAAACAATATATTCAAAATTAGTATTAGGCGGCTTTGGAAAACGCTCTAATGTTGATCAGTTTTTAGCACGAAAATTTATAACTAAAAAATCACCCTGGTTGGCGATTAAGGGGCATTATTCGGGCAATATTACTAATGATATGGTAGCAATACATAATTTTAACGGAGGTTATTGTGGTGTTTCAAAAGTAGAAAATAATATTATAAACATCTGCTATCTGGCGGATTATGCTACTTTCAAAAAATATAAAAATATAGAAGAATATCAAAAAAATGTGCTTTATAAAAACAAATACCTTAAATCTGTTTTTGAAAATAGTAATCTATTATTTGATAAGCCACTTACTATCAGCCAGATTTCTTTTGACAAAAAACAGCCGGTAGAAAATCATATATTAATGATTGGTGATTCTGCAGGTCTTATCCATCCACTTTGTGGTAACGGAATGGCAATGGCAATACACAGTGCCAAAATAGCATCAGAATTAATAATGGATTATCAATCAGGAAAAATAACATCAAGAAGAATATTAGAAAAAAATTATGCCGCACAATGGAAAAAGCATTTCGGCAAAAGGTTAATGATGGGCAGGCTTTTAGCCAGAATCTTAGCAAACAAAACAATTACAAATGCATTGGTTGCATTGGTTGCAGCTATACCCGTATTATTATCCCAAATCATAAAACAGACGCACGGAAAACCTATAACAGTCGATTAAATGGCAATAACTACAAAATACAGAACTCAGGAAGCCGAAATAATGGATGATTTTTTGCTTCATGGAAGTGAACTTAGTGCTGCGCTTGATCAAATTGCACGTATTAATCAATTACTTGGTGGTAATAAAATAACACTTAATGGAATAAAAGAATTAGTAAAGAAAATCAATACATCCCAAACAATAGTAATCGCTGATGTAGGCTGCGGAAACGGAGACATGCTCCGTATGCTGGCTAATTACGGATTGAAAAACAATATCAATTTTAAATTAATCGGAATAGATGCAAATGTTTTTACTGTAAATTATGCCAAAACGTTATCAAACGAATATTCGAATATTGAATATTTATGTTTGGATATTTTTAGTGAAGATTTTGCAGCAGTCAATTATGATATTGTTTTATGTACTCTTACCCTCCACCATTTTTCTGATGAGGAAATATTAAATATAATTGCTATCTTTAATAATAAGGCTAATATAGGTATTGTTGTCAATGATCTGCATCGAAGTAAATTGGCTTACAGGCTTTTTGAAATAATTTGTTGGGTATTCAATCTGAGCAAAATGTCGCGGGAGGATGGTCTTGTTTCTATTTTAAGAGGATTTAAAAAAAATGAACTGGAGGATTTCTCCAAAAAGCTGAATTTAAAAAACTATGCCATAAATTGGAAATGGGCTTTCCGTTACCAATGGATAATTACAAAATTATGACTGTCAAAATAATAACTGTTGCCACGCAACTGCCCAAATATTCAAGAACAACAGCAGAAATACTTCCACTTTTAGATGGTTGGCTAAAAGGTCAGGACGAGCGTTTTATAAAAAAGGTAAAAAAAATATTTCAAGGTGCTGCTGTAGACAAGCGTTATTCAATCATGGAACCGCTTGAGGTTTTCACAGCAACTTCTTTTGAAGATAAAAATGATATTTACAGCCGTGAAATGATTGTATTAGGCGAAAAGGTTTTAGAAAAAGCCCTCGCTAAGGCAAACTGGGATTCACAAAGCATTGACTATATTATTACAGTGAGCTGTACCGGAATTATGATCCCTTCTTTAGATGCTTATCTTATCAATAAAATGAACCTCAGGCAGGATATTGTTCGCTTACCTGTTACAGAAATGGGCTGTGCCGCAGGAATTTCAGGAATTATATATGCAAAAAACTTTCTTAAGGCAAATCCGGGAAAACGTGCTGCGGTAATAGCGGTAGAATCACCTACGGCAACTTTTCAGCTGGATGATTTTTCGATGCCCAATATTGTGAGTGCCGCTATTTTTGGCGATGGTGCTGCCTGCTGTCTTTTATCATCGCATGACGAAGATAATGGACCTGAAATACTCAATGAACAAATGTATCATTTTTATGATGCTGAACATATGATGGGATTTAAGCTTACAAACAGTGGGTTACAAATGGTATTGGATATTGAAGTTCCAAATACGATTGCTGCTAATTTTGGCAATATTATCCATCCATTTCTGAAAGAAAATAATTTAGAAATCAAAGATATTGATTATATGATTTTTCATCCCGGAGGCAAAAAAATAGTTACCACAGTTGAATCGCTTTTTGAAGGTTTAGGTAAAAATATTGACGACACAAAAGAAGTATTAAAACAATACGGAAATATGTCCAGTGCAACTGTTCTTTATGTTTTAGAAAGAATTATCAACAGTAATCCAAAACCTGGCGAAAAAGGATTGATGCTTAGTTTTGGACCGGGATTTTCGGCACAGAGAGTATTATTGCAATGGTAAATTATTAGATAGCAAAAACATATGAAACTGAATGATATTGTAGAAAAATTGCCTTATACCGAACCCTTTTTATTTGTAGATAAATTGCTGGATGTTGATGAAAACAGTGTGTCAGGAACTTATACTTTTAAGGAAGATCTGGATTTTTATAAAGGTCATTTTAAAGATAATCCTGTAACTCCCGGAGTAATTTTAACCGAAACTATGGCACAAATAGGTATGGTTTGCTTAGGAATCTATTTATTGGGAGATGCCTTTAGTACAGAAACCGTTATAGCTTTTACATCGGCAGATATGCAGTTTTTAAAACCGGTATATCCTAATGAAAAAGTGACGGTAACTTCTCAAAAAACATTTTTCAGGTTTGGAAAATTAAAATGTGAAGCGGTAATGAAAAATGAAGCCGGACAGGAAGTTTGCAAAGGAGTTTTATCCGGAATGATAACAACAAAATTATGAGTAAACGTGTTGTAATAACGGGATTAGGCGTAGCAGCTCCAAATGGGGTTGGAATTGCTGCGTTTACTAATGCCATAAAAAATGGAGTTTCAGGTATAAGACATGATACACAATTACAGAAGCTTCAATTTTCTTGTCAGATAGCAGGCAAACCTGAAATAAACGATGAACTTAAATCTCTATATTTTACAGATCTAGAACTCCGCGGATTCAATAGTACAGGTATTTTATACGGTGTTATTGCGGGTATGGAAGCCTGGAAAAATGCAGGATTGCCAATAGAAATTAACGCAGAGCCAGATTGGAACAGCGGAACTATTTTTGGATCAGGCACCTCCGGTATAGATAAATTTCGCGAAAGCATTTATAAAATTGACGAATTCCAGACGCGTAAATTAGGAAGTACCGTTGTAGCGCAAACTATGAACAGCGGTATAAGTGCTTATCTTGGTGGTAAACTTGGTCTCGGAAATCAGGTAACTACCAATTCATCTGCCTGTTCAACAGGCACAGAAGCAATTATAATGGCGTATGACCGAATCAAATCCGGACAAGCTAACCGCATCTTGGCAGGAAGTACAGGAGACAGCGGTCCGTATATTTGGGCAGGATTTGATGCACTTAGGGTATGCAGCTCCAGATATAACGAAAAGCCTGAGCTTGGCTCCCGACCTATGAGTGCAACTGCAGCTGGATTTGTACCAGGTAGTGGCGCCGGAGCTTTGGTTATTGAAGATTTGGATACTGCTTTAGAACGTGGTGCCACTATTTATGCCGAAATTTTAGGCGGAAATGTAAACTCCGGTGGCCAACGCGGAAACGGAAGCATGACCGCGCCAAACAGTACAGCAGTGCAGCGCTGTATTACGGATGCGATTCGTAATTCTGGAATATCTTCTATAGATATTGATTCTATAAACGGCCATCTTACAGCTACGACAAAAGACAGCCTTGAAATCGAAAACTGGACCAAAGCATTAAATCGAAAAGGAAATGATTTTCCGTATATAAATTCCCTTAAAAGTATGACCGGTCATTGCCTGAGTGCAGCTGGAAGTATTGAAAGTGTAGCCACGGTATTACAGCTTCACGAAGGCTTTTTGTTTGGAAATACTAATTGCGAAGACCTTCAT
The DNA here is from genome assembly GCF_052113665.1 of Flavobacterium sp. W22_SRS_FK3. Taxonomy (NCBI): domain Bacteria; kingdom Pseudomonadati; phylum Bacteroidota; class Flavobacteriia; order Flavobacteriales; family Flavobacteriaceae; genus Flavobacterium; species Flavobacterium sp. W22_SRS_FK3. Next base: position 24,881 of record NZ_JBGQOF010000005.1, read on the forward strand.
CCGGAAATTGCTGCAATAATTGATTTTTCAAAGGTATCATTTAAAACCTTTAATACTGATGTGAATATTATTGCAAAAGCAAGTTTTGGTTTTGGCGATGTGAATGCCTGTATAGTATTTAAAAAATTTAAAAATTAACTAATCTCTCGTATGAACAAAGAAGAACTTATTACAAAATTAAAAGTCATCATTAAGCCTTATACAGCAAATATGGATGCTTATGACAACCTTACACAAGATACTGATTTTATTAATGATCTTGCAATCAATTCGGCTAATTTAGTAGATATTATACTGGATATTGAAGAAAACTTTGATGTTGTTATTGATAATACTGATATGGAAAGAATGCTCGATGTTAAAACTGCAGTAGAAATTATAGAAACTAAACTTGCTGCAAAATGATTGGTAATGACGTGGTCGACCTATTACAATCACGTCAGGAAAGCAATTGGCGGCGTAGAGGATTTGTTGAAAAGTTATTTACCATTGAAGAACAAGTACTTATAAAAAAAGATGCCAATCCTGAAATTTTGATCTGGCTGTTTTGGAGCATGAAAGAAGCGGCTTATAAAATTTATAACAGACAAACAAAACATAGGGAATACATTCCTAAAAAATTGATTTGTACAATTATATCAAATAGCAATAGTTATATTACAGGTCAGGTAACTTGTGAAAAGAATGTTTATTACACCAAAACTACCATTCTAACAGATAGCATACATACTATTGCAGTTATCTCTTTTAATGATTTAAATAATGTAATTGAAATTGAAAACATAGGAGTTTTTAAAGATCAACATGGAATTCCTTATTTAAATGATACATCAAATGGCATTAAGGATGTGTCAGTTAGTAACCATGGTCGATTTGAAAAAATAGTTACTATCATTTAAAAAGTAATCACAAAAATTAATAGACTGCAATATCAAAACGTGTTGATTATAATTTGATTTAACCTTTTGGTATTAGATTCAATCAAGCGACAGTGGCGTTTTATAGTACGTAAGTATATAATATTACATTTGATTATTATCCTAGATTTGTATATTTGCCAAATCCATTTTTAATAAGCTAAAATAAATAATGCCCGAACTTTTACATTTAGATCCAAAAACTATTTTTCTACTTTATTTTTGGGGCAATTTTTTTACCTGTATACTTATTTTCAGTTATTCATTTTCCTACGCTACCACTGATAACAGGAGAACATTAAAATGGTTTAGCTTAGGGAAATTATTACTTACTATTGCATGGATACTGATTCTTTTAAGAAATATAATTTACGATTTTCTTTCAATAAATGCTGCCAATTCCATAATTTTTTGCGCCTGTTGCTATGAAACGATAGCTATGTTATCATTGCTTACAAAAAATGCAAAAAAACATTATGGGTTACAAATAGGAATAACTATTGTTGCTATATTAATTTTTAATTTGGGAACTTTATTAGATTGTACAACAAACACTCGTGTTATACTTCTATCTATTGGAATATTTGCTATATATTTACCACCAACCATCAGTTATTTTAATGAAAAGCGACAAAACGTTTTCAGGACCTTTTATGTATTTTGTTATATAGTATTTGAAATTCTGATTGTAATACGGGCCATTTACAGATATATTTATCCTCAAAATGATCTATTTTCTTATGATATTTTGGATAGTTTGTACAGTATTAGTTTATTTCTGTTGGCACTTATTGGAATTATTGGATTTTTGTTGTTAGTAAAAGAAAAACAAGACCATAAAATACAGAAACTTCTGGACGACAAGAATCAATTCTTTTCTATTATATCCCATGATTTGAGAGGGCCATTGGGATCAGCTGTTTCGCTTTCAGAATTATTAGTTGAAGACATTGAGAAATACAGCCGTGAAGAAATCAGGGAAGTTTCAGAAACGTTGTATCGATCTAACAAAAATGTCTATAAATTACTTGAAAATCTATTGGAATGGTCACGGGTACAAACTGGAATGATTACTTTCAGTCCAAAGAAAATAATGTTAAATACATTGATTAATGAAAATATTGAATTGAACATACATGCAGCATTAAATAAAAATATAAATCTTTTATTTGAATCGGCAGAGTTTATAGAAGTTGAAGCTGATAAAAATATGATTGATACCATTTTACGCAATTTACTGAGTAATGCAGTTAAATTTACAGGCAAAAATGGCGAAGTCAAAGTAAAGCTGGTAAAAACGGATCAAAAAGTAGAAATATCTATCACTGATAACGGCATTGGGATTCCTGATGATATAAAAGAAAAGTTATTTAAAATTAATAGAAAAGTAATCCAAAAAGGGACAGAAAACGAAGCCGGAAGCGGATTAGGACTATTACTTTGCAATGAATTTATTAACATCCATCAAGGTAAAATTTGGGTAGAAAGCAAACATGAAAAAGGTAGTGTCTTTAAATTTACATTGCCATTAGTTCAAATTAGTTAGTGTAAAACCCTCTATCGTTATTTCAACTATAAATTAATTACACTAGATAGATGCAAATCCCTATCAAAAGTATAAACTTTTGGTATTCCTGTTGCGATATTTACTTTAACAATGTCAAGCGGACTGATGTTTTCTAGATACATCATTAGTGCTCTCAGACTATTGCCATGTGCAACAATTAAAATATTTTGCTGTATTTTTAATTTCGGTTCTATTTCAGACTTATAATACGGAATTACCCTATTATGTGTATCTAAAAGGCTTTCTCCATCAGGCGGGCAAACATCATAACTTCTTCTCCATATATCAACCTGGGTCAAGCCGTATTTTTTTGCTGTTTCTTCTTTATTTAGACCTTGTAGACTTCCATACATTCTCTCATTGAGAGCTTTATCTTTTACAACCGGAATTGTAACTTTCATTTCACTCAGGATAATCTGCAGGCTTTCCTGGGCTCTTATGAGCATAGAAGTATAAGCAATATCAAAAACATAATCGACAAGTTTGTCTCCTGCTTGTTTTGCCTGTTCTCTTCCCAAATCAGTGAGTGCGATATCCAGATTCCCGGTAAATCGGTTTTCAAGATTGTAAAGAGATTGTCCGTGTCTGACAAGGATTAATACTGCCATTCTTTTTCTTTAAAATGAATATCAAAGCTACTCAAAAAAGAGCATAAATAAGTGTCTAAGATCACTTTTTAAAGTGTTTTGAATCATTTTGCAAGTAGTACTATTTGCTCAAATTTACATTATCATTTTAAAAATTTACAAGTCAATTAAATCTATTAAAAACTAAAATCATGAGAATACTATTCACCATTATCGTCTTAGTAGCAATAACAGCTACAGTGCTTATGGATACTGTAGGTTTAAAAACAAAAAAGAACAAAAATAAATCCTAAACTTAAAAATCATTTTATATGTGTTTTTCTGCTACAGCAAGTTTTAGTGCCGGTATTGTTCTTACTGCTATTGGAGCTGCCTCTATAAAAAAAGTACAGCATCCCTCCCAAATGATATTTGCGTTAATACCGTTTATATTTGCTGTACAGCAGTTTTCCGAAGGCCTTTTATGGTTGTCCATTCCAAATGAGAAATTGGCCTACATACAAACTGGCATCACTTACTTTTATCTGATTATTGCACAAATTATATGGCCCGTTTGGATTCCGGTTGCCATATTGCTATTGGAAAAAGAAAAAACCAGAAAAAAAACTCAAAGAATACTCGTAGCAGTTGGGATACTGGTTTCCCTATACCTAGCGTACTGTTTACTTCATTTTAATATCAGATCTGTGATTGATTGTTATCATATCGCATATATTCAAACCTATCCGGAAAACTTTAGAGTAATGGGAGGCTTTCTTTATATTGTTGCTACAATTCTTCCCCCGTTCTTCTCGCACATCAGACGTATGTGGTGGTTAGGCGTTCTGGTTTTAATATCGTATGTCGTTACAACTATTTTTTACGAAAATTATCTTGTATCAGTATGGTGCTTCTTTGCTTCTGTCATCAGCTTATCAGTTTACCTGATCATGTCCGAAATTAGAAACAGTCATCGCGAAAAACATACTTAAAAAAAGCTATAAAACAGCAATAAAACAGTAAACTTTTGCATCTAAATATTTAGAAAAATAAAATATTTCTTAAAACCTGAACAAAATTCGGCTTTGCTTAAATAAAGTAATTAGCTAATGAAGAAATAGGAAAAGTTATAGAAACCATCATTGGAGGCCTTGTTTTCAGATGCAGAATTGGATTTTTTGCTTTGGATAAAATTGTTACTCCAACAGATTCAATAAAGAGTTATCATAAAAAAAAAAGAAGCTGAAACAACTCCTAAAATGTATTGCAATTAAACATTACCTGACAAAAATTATAAAATTATGAAAAAAGTAAATATGGATAGCCTGATAACTGTACTAGCTGAAATTGAAAGACTTGGATTTACATCCCAATTTGAGATTAACGGAAAAATTATGGCTTCTCTCAAAACAGACGATCAATTCACGCCAAGTCAGATAAAAATTGCCCATTTCTATCGTTTTGAAGGCGAATCAAGTCCTGATGACAGCTCGATTATGTACGCAATTGAAACCAATACGAATGAAAAAGGAACTCTCATAGATGCTTACGGAACTGCAGCTGATCCTGCAACAGCTGATTTTATTCGTAAAGTAAAAGACATTCAAAAATAACAAACACATACTAACGATGAAAAAACTGAATCCCTCAATTGCTGTCATTTTTGTAATCTCGATAAGTATCATTCTACTCAACAGTTATACCCTGTTTCATATCAATGATTATCGCGTACATTTCTTTTTTTTATTTTTTGCAGCATCGTCGCTGGTAATCATTATCGGGCAATTTTTTAAAAAACTACAAACGATCGGTTCCATTATTTCTGCCTTTATTATTATTTTGATCTTATGCGGACTTAAAGCTTTTTTTACGTGGGGTGGAGACTGGAAAACACAAATAATACTTTACAAAAACATAGACAATCCGGCTAAAACAATTAACTATCAGCTTAGGGGAGACCGATTTGCTTTTGGCTACAAAAAACGTGTTGTAGGTATCTACTATTTAGCGCCTTTTATGGAATGGACAACTGATATAGATACCCTTCATTTGGACAAAACTAAATGGACAAAACTAAATCTGAACCTCAATGAAATGAAACTGAAATAGAAATGCATAATCCAAAAAGCACTGAAATAATTTTAGATAAACCTTCAAATAACTATTTCAGTTTTAAAAGTAAATACCATGAAAAAATTACTTGTTACCACTGACTTCTCCAATATCTCAAGAGCAGGAATACGATTTGCGATTCAATTTGCGGTTCAGACTCCCTGTGAACTCATATTCTATAGTGTAAACACCAAAACCTTTGAGAATAGTATCGACAATTATTATAAAAAAACCACTCAGGATTATAAACTTAAAAAATTCATATTATCTATTTACAAAACAACCGAAAAAGAAGTTGATAAAGCCGAATTTGTAACCGAAAACCATACTCATGTAGACAAGGCCATTATAGCATATGCGCAAAAATGCAATGTCGATTTTATTTGTATCAATACGTCCGGTCCAGGAATATTTAACCAATTGATAGGAACTACTGCCACAAAACTGATTACGACTTCCCCTATTCCGCTTTTGATCATTCCGTATACGTATCGCAGGAAGGCAATACATCTTTTATTATATGCCTCAGATCTTGCAAAAATAGGTATCGAACTCACTTTTGTTAAAAAATTCGCAGCTCTGTTTGCTGCGGATGTTGCTGTTTATCACTACGATGCCTTATTGGATCAGGGTGATTTTAAACATGATTTTAATACGATAGCCAAAAACTACCAATCAGATAAAGTCTCTTTTAAATTTAAAAAATTAAATATCGAATATTCCTTACTCGATCATTTGCAAGTAGATACCCGAGAGATAAGACCCTCAATCATTGTCATGTTTACCAAACAAAACCGTGACTGGTTTGAACGACAATTTCTTTCGAGTAAAACCAGGGAATTAGGCTTTGACACCCATACCCCCATTCTTGTTTTCAGGAAATAAAAAAATAATTTAATCATGATTACAAACAAATTCAATACAGCCGGTTTAACAAGCTCCCAAGTACTTGCAGCCAGAGAAAAATACGGTCAAAATGTATCTTCTTATAAAAAAACAAACCGTTATACCGCTGCAATGATCCGAATGATCAAGGAACCCATGATGATCCTGCTGTTCGTTGCATCAAGCATTTATTTTATTAGCGGAAAAACGGCTGATGGTATCTTTTTAGCCTCGGCAATTGTTTTAATTGCAGCTATTTCATCTTACCAGAATGCCCGAAGCCGAAATGCTTTGGAACTTTTAAAAAACTTTACCAAACCTAAATGCAAAGTCATAAGAAATGGAGATTCTGTAGAAATAAAAACAGAAGAAATTGTTATTGGAGACAGCATTTTGGTAGAAGAAGGCGTTTTAATTGCTGCCGATGGTATCATCTTTAATTCTAATGATTTTTCTGTAAATGAATCGATCCTTACCGGAGAATCCATGGCAGTCAATAAAGACAAAGCCACCAAAGACAATATAATTTATCAAGGAACGACTGTTGTAGGCGGATTAGCTATTGCGAGAGTCACTGCCATTGGAAGCGAAACCAAACTGGGTAAAATAGGTAAAAGTCTTGAGGGAATAAAAGAAGAAAAAACGCCTCTGGAACTTCAGATTGGCAATTTCGTAAAAAAAATGGCTATTGCCGGATCGATAGTTTTTTTGATTGTTTGGGCAATCAACTATTTTCATTCCTTTAAGGTATTCGGGAGTTTACTAAAAGCCCTAACACTCGCTATGAGCATCCTGCCCGAAGAAATCCCGATCGCTTTTACAACCTTTATGGCTATTGGCGCCTGGCGAATGATGAAAGAAGGAATTATTGTGAAACAAATGAAAACCGTCGAAACATTAGGAAGTGCCACCGTGATTTGTATTGATAAAACAGGCACTATTACCGAAAACAAAATGAATCTGGCTAAGATTTTTTCTTTAAAATCAGAGAAAATAAGCGATTTGAAAGGTTCATTATCTGATGAGGATAAAAAATTAATCACCCTATCGATGTGGGCAAGCGAACCTATTGCGTTTGACCCAATGGAAATTGCTCTTCATGAAACTTATACAAAAATCATCGAAAAAGATGAGCGACCTGACTTCAAACTGGTACATGAGTATCCTTTGTCGGGAAAGCCTCCAATGATGACGCACGTTTTTGAAAACAAAACACGTAATAAGATCATTGCCGCTAAAGGAGGTGCAGAAGCATTAATGGAAGTATCTGCACTTACTGCAGACCAAAAAAAAGTAATTCTACAAGCAATTCAGGAATTATCCAAGGAAGGTTACCGTGTTCTGGCAGTGGGCGAAACGCATCTGACATCTGAGCATTACCCCAAAACGCAGCAGGAATTTAAGTTCGAATTCATTGGATTGTTAGCCTTTTATGATCCTCCAAAAAAGAATATCAAGCTCGTTTTACAGCATTTTTATAAAGCCGGAATAGATGTAAAGATCATAACGGGTGATAACGCCCTGACTACTTCATCCATCGCTAAACAAATTGGTTTTAAGGGATACGAAAAAAGCATCTCAGGAGAGGAGCTGATGAAACTTAACAAAAAAGAACTTAAAAAATGCGTTAGAGATAGTACTTTATTTACCCGAATGTTTCCTGAGGCTAAGCTCAAAATTATTAGTGCCCTGAAATCAAATAAGGAAATTGTAGCCATGACAGGTGATGGTGTAAATGATGGTCCAGCGCTAAAAGCCGCTCATATAGGAATTGCAATGGGAAAAAAAGGAACTGAAATTGCCAAGCAGGCAGCGTCACTTATCTTAGTCAATGATGATCTCTCAAAAATGGTACATGCCATAGCGATGGGCAGAAAGATTTATGCCAACATCAAAAAATCAATTCAGTTTATTATTTCGATCCACATTCCTATTATATTTACGGTTTTTATTCCACTGGCACTTGGCTGGCGATATCCAAATATATTCTCCCCTATTCATATTATCTTTTTAGAATTAGTGATGGGTCCTACCTGCTCTATTGTGTATGAAAATGAACCAATGGAAAAAAATACAATGGCACAGGAACCACGACCTTTCACTTCGACATTTTTTAACTGGAAGGAACTTTCGACCAGTATTTTACAAGGATTGGTAATCACTATCGGATCATTATCTGTTTATCAATATTCTATCTATCAAGGACATAACGAACAAATCACACGTACAATGGTTTTTGTAGTTTTGGTATCAGCCAATATTTTTCTAACTTTAATGAACCGCTCTTTTTACTATTCTATTTTTACCACTTTGCGCTACAAAAACAATTTAGTTCCTCTTATTATAGGAATTACGATTGTCATAACGGGCATGATACTTTTTATACCAACATTTTCAAAATTCTTTTCTTTTGAGCCTCTGCCAATGTTACTGCTATCTGTAGCAATTTTAGTTGGTTTCTTCTCTGTCATCTGGTACGAATTAGTGAAATTATGGAAACGAAATTTTAAAGAATTTAAAGCATGAAACTATCACTTAGAGCAATTATAAAAAAACTACCTGTTTTATTTTTAGTTTTTACAGGACTATATCTTGCCAAAGACCTGCTGATGCCATTATGTATTAGCGGGATCTTGGTTACTCTATTTTTACCTTTTTGCAATTGGATGGAAACAAAAAAAATACCCAAAGTATTGCCATCTTCCTTTGCATACTGAGTTTCCTGTCGTTAATTTTTATAATAATGACTGTGCCACCACTCCGATTAATAAAACAGATAATCCTAATTTAGAATAAAAAATACCGCTTGTAATTCCGCCTATAAAAAAAAGCTGATAATACTCAATGGTAATTTTATAGAAACAAAGAGTTTTTTTCTACAGAGTTCCTGACGATAAAAAAACAACTGAGACAATTCGATTCCGAAATCTGTAAAAAGTCCTGTTAGGTGGTTTGTTCTTACAGTAGCATTAGAGATTTTTGTTACCAAAGAATTCTGTAAACCCATTGCAAACAATAATATATATACCAAAAAATTAGGACTATCTATAACTAAATATTCTCCAAAAATTGTGATTGTGAATAAAATTGCACTTTCAATTGCTGTTGGAATTACGTAAGTGTATTTTTCCTTTTTTCGTAATAAGAATTCTACCAAAAGACTTGAAAAAAAAGACCCCAGAAAAAAAGAACAAAATATATAAAAAATAAACAAATCCTTGTTTAAAATTAAGCTTGAAAACTTCATCTACAAAAAACGCAAAATGTCCTGTAACATTGGTGGTTAATTTTTGAACTGCCAAAAAACCAGCAACATTAACCACTCCGGTAACAAAGGATAATAACGAGGCAATTTTAAGATTATGACTTTGATTTCTTTTGTTTCCCTGATGTTTGAACATTGTTTATGGTATTTTATAACTCTTAAATTATAATATCCTTTTAGAAAATTTTCGTTGTATTTTACTGTTATGACATTTAACTTTGCACAACTATAATTGCCTGCTTTCAATTTCCATACCGCTTCTGCTGAAACTGACTTTTTTATATCAGTAATTTCTTGTAAAAATATTATGTAATTAAACCTGCAAATTTATGAGGTATTAAAAAAGAAGCCAAGAAAAACCTCAATCTTTCATGCTTTATTATAAACTCATTGACAAGGTGTCATTGATAATAACCCTAAATGGGCAATATAACATGAAATTCTGCACCAATGTTTTGCTTAGCTTTCGAGAAAATAATGCCCTTGTGATTTTCGACAATTTTTTTTCCAATTGATAGTCCAATACCTGTACCTACATACATCTCATTGTCATGAAGCCTTTGAAAAATTGTAAAAATTTTATTTTCATATTCCTGATTAAATCCTATTCCATTATCTTTAATGATAATCTCACAATAGTTTAAACCTGAATCCAGTTGGGAATAATTTTTAACTTGTTTTAAAGTCAGCTTTTTCGAACTTATCTCTATTTTAGAAATTGAATTGTCTTTTTTATAAAACTTAATGGCATTACTGATTAAATTATAAAAAAGCTGATTCATTTGCAGCGGAATGGCATTGATAGTAGGCAAATGACCAATTTTAATTTTAAATTTACGTTCCTGAATCAGTAGTTCAAAATCAATTAAAATATTCTCAATTACCGCATTCAGATCAGTCGCTGTGTATTGCCTGTCGGTATTATCAAGGTAAGAATAGGCCAGTAAATCTTTAATAAGCGTATTCATCTTTATAGATGATTGGCTGATTTTTTCAAGCAATAAAAGGGCCGGATCAGAAATTTTTTCTTCCATTCCTAAAAGCCTGCTGATAAACATTAATATTTTACGTAGTGGTTCCTGTAGATCGTGACTGGCTACATAGGCATATTCCTGTAATTGGCCATTGGCAGTATGCAGATTTTTGACAGAGTTTTCCAATTCCTTATTGGCTGTGAGCAGATCTACAGTTCGTTCCTGAACTTTTATTTCTAAAACATCAGTCATTGCCTGTAATTTTTTTTCAATGTTCCTGCGTTCGGTAATATCTTCAATAGCCAGCAGAATTAATTGTTTTTTACTGTTTTCATTTGTAACTTGTCTTGCATTTAGAAGCAATATAATTTCGCCATAAGGCAAAAGATTTACCGATATCTGATAATCGTTAAGCTGTGTTTTTTGCTGAAGGACTTTTTCAAGCATGGCACGCATTTGAATATCATCAAAAAGATGATTTTGAATTTCATATATGAGCTTGTCTACCGCCTCTTCTTTAGTAATATTGTATTTTTTAGAAAATGCATTGTTAATGTTTTTTATTCTAAGTGCATTATCCAAAACTACTATTGGTTCACGAAGCGTGGCTACAATTGACTCAGTATAATTTTTTGCAATATTAATTTCCTGCTGCTTTTTTAAAAGCTCCTGATTAATCTGCAATAATTCTTCATTGCTGGATTGTAATTCTTCTTTAGACGTTTCCAATTCTTCATTCAGACTTTGCAATTCCTCGCTTCCACTTAATAATTCTTCATTGGCACTCTGGAGTTCTTCATTTGAAGCTTCCTGTTCTTCACTAATAGCATTTACATCATTGTGTATTTTTTCTAATTCTTTTTCAAGCTGAGCAATTCTTTTTAAATTGACATCATTACGCTTCTCTTCATCCGTTAAATTATTTGATACTACTTGTGGATGGTGCGTACTGGCTTTGTAAAACAATATTAGAAAACAGGGTTCAGAATTATCAGGAAGCGGGTGTACTTCAATTGTAATTTCAGTTACAATCTCTTTATTTTTAACCTGTATTCCTTCTTTTTTTACGAGAGATTCAGTTTCTTTAGCTTTATGCAAGGCACTACGAAGTTCAAAAGCCAATCCTTCTCGAACCATTTTGAGTAAATTAAAGGTGGGCTTGCCTTGTGAAAATTTAACAAATTCAGTAATATCACCAATAATATGCAAAATATCTACCTGTTCATTTACGATAATACTCGCTGGTCTGTAATTGGAGAGGAGAATTGTTTCTGCACTTTTTATAAAATCCTCTTTTATGATTTCTTTTTTAGGGAGCTGTGATTTAAAACTTTTTAATTTATCACTGTCTCCCAATCCCCAGCGAGAATGTGATGATCTTCCTGAAACGTCTTTCCTGGTGTATATTTTTCCGGCTTTATCAAATGGATGAAAAAGTTCGCCAGCCGGAACTGCCGTTTCGGATTTTCCTAAAAGTAAAAAACCGTTTTCCTTTAAAGCATAATGAAATGTACTCAAAGATTTTTTTTGCAAAAGTGTATCCATATAGATAAATACATTCCTGCAGGTGATCAGATCCATTCTGGCAAAGGGAGGATCGACAAGAAAATTATGGACAGCAAAAACGCATAAATCCCTAATTTGTCTTTTAATAGTGTAACCATTGGTATTGGACGTAAAATATTTAGACAGCATAACGTCAGAAACATTGCGCATTTGCGATTTTCTGTAAAATCCGGATCTTGCCTTGGCAATAGCGACTTCTGAAATATCGGAGGCAAAAATCTGGATTTCTTTTCCCTGAAGATTTTCTCCCAAAAAATCATGAAGCGCAATAGCCAGCGTGTAAGCTTCTTCGCCGGTAGAACATCCTGCAATCCAGATGCGTATTGCATTACCTTCAGGTACTCTTCCTACTAATAACGGAAAAACTTTTTCCCTCATGATCTGAAAAATTTTAACATCCCTGAAAAACTCTGTTACCGGTATCAGCAGGTCATTAAATAAATCTTCAGAAGCTAATTTATCACTTCGCAAAACTTTAAGGTAATCCCTTAAAGTCACAATTTTATTTAAGGCCATTCTTCTTGCAATACGTCGGCGTATTGTACTTTGTTTGTAATATGCAAAATCAACCCCGCTGTGGTCACGCAGAACTTTAATAATTTCGTCAAATATTTCCTCATCATTAAGTTTATTATCTTCTCCGGCAATTGCTTTTGCTTTACAAAGCTCCATTAATTTTGATACTATTTTCAACGGTGATAATACGTAATCAACTACTCCTGCATTAATTGCGTTTTGTGGCATCTCATTATAAAGAGCCGCTATGTCCTGAGCAAAAGTTATACCTCCGTGTTCTTTAATAGATCGCAGTCCAATTGTTCCGTCAGATCCGTTTCCGGAGAGCAATACCCCGTACGCCAGATTAAGATGAACCTCTGCCAATGAATTAAAAAAGATATCAATAGCCTGATTTTTCGGTGAATCAATACGTGGGCTTAGTTTTAGGACTCCATCAAAAGAGGTAAGTATTTTGTTTTCTGGAATAACATAAATAGTGTTCGGAGCCAAATGAATATCATCTGTAATTTCAATAATTGGTATTCTGGCTACACGAGATAGCAGTTCTGTAAGTATGCTGTTATGCAGTGGGTGCAAATGCTGGACAATAACATAAGCCATCTGAGAGTCAGCGGGGATTGCATTAATAAACTGGGTAAAAGCCTCAAGCCCCCCTGCAGAAGCTCCAATGCCAACAATAGGGAAATCCTGACGTGTAGCTTTGGGCACGATGTTTTTTTTATAGTGCATGACTTGTAATTTAATTTTTTATAGAGCGTTTATTCAACTGCAGGAAATAGGATTAAAGAATTATTTCCACCCTAAAGCGCAATGATAAAAGATTCGAATTTTGAATGTTCCGACTTTTCTTTCCAATCCATTTCGATAATCTTTTTTATTAATTTCTTTAAATCGCTAAAATCATTAGGTTTAACAATATAGGCATTGGCTCCTAATCTAAAAGTGTTCTTTACTCCCTCTTGGGATGCTGAGGTGGAATATATTGCTATTATTGGAATATGTTTAAACAAATCATCTTCCCTAATTTGCTGCAATGTTTCGAAACCTGACATTACAGGCATATTAAGATCTAAAAAAATAATATCAGGAATAACAAGATTTCTATTATAAAGACGATTTAAAAGCTCCGATCCATTTTTACAAAATTCAACCGGAAAATTAAGATGCATATCCTCAACTGCGTCAGCAAAAAAGTCTCTGTCATCCTGATCGTCATCAGTGAGTAAAATACGTATATTCTCCTTATTATTCATTAGTTATCTCTCATTTACTCCAAATGTACGCTTTAATAAACATTAAGTAATATATTATTGATTAAACAATAAATTAAAAATAAACAGCAGGTTGCAAAATTGTATGGTTTTAGCCATAATGATTTGTAAACATCAGTACTTATTAGTCAAACTCTACTAAAATTTCATTTTCTACCTGCCAAACTCCAGCTGTATTCCAGGCAATCCTTTCTGCTTCATCTTTTTGAAAAAGCGAACTTACAATACCACTTAGGAATATCGTTTTGCTATCAACTCTGACTTTAATATTACCTATATCAAGAATCCAGCTGCGGCTCAATGCTTTCTCCACAATCTCCTTCTCAAGATCATTTTTTATTTCAGCTTCAATAACTATTTTGTCTATAACTCCCCTTACACCTTCCAGATAACGGATGCTATTTTCTGCAGTCTTCCTCTGGAAATTCCAATGCAAAATACCTTCAAGCGTTACCCATCCGTCCTTCACTATAACTTTTAGTAGGTGATTCGGTATAACCCATTTTTCTTCTAATGCTTTGATAACTGAACTGGCAACCTCTTCATCATTTCTAATTGCTGAAAAAGATAGATCAACCCTCACATCATTTATAAAGGTCTTGACACCTGAGATATCCTTAATAATATCTTCAGCTTCTTTTTTTTGACTGTAATTATATACAGTTCCTGTAAGACTAACAATTCCATCCTCCACACCAACCTCTATTTTGTTAGATTGTAAAATGGGCTCCCATTTTATCGCTTCTATAATTTCTTTTACGTAAAACATCATTACTTTTTTTCATTAGATTAGATTTTTCATTGTTAAGCATTGATATCCTTATTTTTAAAAGTATAATAAGTAGTATATCAAAAGGCAAAATTGAAGTAATTAAATTCAAAAAAAAATGATTTTTGTCAATGTAAAAAGTGATATGAAACATTAATATAGCCTTCTAAACTATTTAAGAAAAAAGGAATAGTTTTTTTATTCTCTCTATGAAACCAATTATATATTTTTTGATTATTAATAAGTAATATTTATTTAAATTCATTATGTTTTTTTTTCATCCTCTATGTTAATTGACCTAGATGTTCGATGTACATATTTTTAATAAAACTTATAAAAACCTAACTGCTCTTCTTCCAGATTTACGGTTTAAAAAGGGTTCTCATAGTAGTTGTATGCCTCACAAGATTTATAGAATTGTCATTCGCATGTGATTTTATTTCTTCAATACTTTGTTTTAAAATTTCTGTGTTTTCATTCTCCTGATTAGAATATCATTTTAAACCTTGTATATGTGCATAATGAGTCTTGGAAATTTATAAGTAAAAAGAGGCTGCCCTTTCGGACAGCCTCTTCTCACTACAAATAAAAAAATTAAAACAAACTTATTAATTCCATCCACCACCTAAAGCTTTGTATACAGATACAAAAGCATTTATTTGTTGTTTTTTGGTTTCAATAAGTTCAAATTTAGATTCCAATGCATCTTTTTGCGTTAGCAAGACTTCCATATAATCAGCTCTTGCTGAGCTAAACAAGTTATTCGAAATCTGTATTGATTCATTAAGTGCCTGAACTTGTTTTGATTTCAGGTCATAACTTTGTGAAATGTTTTTGATTTTTGATAATTGATTTGCTACTTCAATGTAAGCATTCACTAAAGTTTTTTCATAATTATAAATGGCCTGCATTTGTTTGGCATTCGCCGAAATATAGCTTGCCTTAATCGCGTTTCTATTAATTAATGGTGCTACCAGATCACCTGCCAGTGAATAAAATAGAGATTCCGGAGAAGTCAACAAATATTTAGTGTTGAAAGCTTCATATCCTATTCCTGCTGAAATTCCCAAGGAAGGATAAAATTTAGCCTTAGCTACTTTTATATCCAATTTTGCGGCCAACAAATCCATCTCTGCTTTCTTAATGTCAGGTCGATTTTCCAATAACTGAGATGGAACTCCGGCATGAACCAAAGGCGGAATCATAGTATTAAAAATATCCGCATTTCTGACAATCGACTGAGGAAAACGTCCTAATAAAAAATTAATTTTATTTTCCATTTGATAGATTTCCTGCTGAATATCAAACTGTAGACTTTGCGTATTGAGTATTTGCGCTTCAAAACGACGTACAGCAAGCTCGTTAACTCTGGCTGCTTCTTTTTGAATTTTCACAACCTTTAGCGCATTAGACTGAATGTCTATATTTTGCTTTACAATTGCCAATTGATTATCCAGAGCTAATAATTCATAATACGAGTTTGCTACTTCGGCAATCAGATTGGTAACTACAAAATTCTTGCCCTCAACAGAACCTAAATACCTGTTTAAAGCTGCTTTTTTAGCATTATGCAGTTTATTCCAGATATCAATTTCCCATGATGCAGATAATCCAAAGCCATAATTTGGCAAAGGATCAGGTGTTTCTTTACCGGGCATAATTTCTGTAGTAGCTTCACCGGAACCCGCACTGGTGTATCGACCAGATTTATCAAGGCTTGCTCCTGCATTAAAGCCAAGAAAAGGCAAATATTCTCCTTTTCTTGCTCTTACTTCACTACGGGCAATTTCAATTTCCTGTAATGTAATGTTTAGTTCCTGATTATTCTTTAAGGCAATCTCAATCAGGTTTTTTAAATTCTCATCTGTAAAATAATTTTGCCATTGTATCTTGGCAGAATTAACTGTATCCTGAGAAGCGTTTGCATAGACTTCCGGCACTGTTTTATTTTCTGTTCTCTCTATTACAGATGGCGCTTTGCATCCTAAAAAACATAGTAAGATACAAGACAAACCTGCGTATTTTATTTTTTTGTTATTCTTCATTTTCTTGCGTTTGATCGTTTGTTGAAAAATCATGCACATGATGCATAAAATCATCTGATAATGAACTCTCTTCTTCTCCTTTAATTAGTTTTCGGCCTTGAGCCAATGAGCCAAAAATGTAATACAATCCCGGAACTACAATTACACCAAAGATGGTTCCAAAAAGCATTCCCCCCAAGGCTGAACCTCCAATGGTACGGTTACCAATGGCACCTGCACCAGAAGCAAAAATTAAAGGAATCAATCCGGCAATAAACGCAAATGAAGTCATTAAGATAGGTCTGAAACGAACCTTTGCCCCTTCAATAGCCGCTTCAAGAATTGTAGCCCCTTGCTGATGCTTGAGAACTGCAAACTCGACAATTAATACGGCATTTTTACCGAGCAATCCGACCAGCATAATAAGTCCGATCTGGGCATAAATATCGTTTTGCAACCCCATCAACTGAAGTATTACAAAAGAACCTAAAAGTCCAATTGGGATTGATAAAATTACCGATAGCGGAATAATAAAACTTTCATATTGCGCTGCTAATACGAAGTAAACAAATGCCAATACTACTAAGAATATGTAAAGTGACTCGTTACCTCTACTCGCTTCATCATACGAAAGTCCTTCCCATGCAATATCGTATCCTTTTGGTAAAGTTTTCGCCGATACTTCTTTAATCGCTTTAATAGCATCAGCCGTGGTATACCCTTTTGCCGGTTGACCTTGAATAGCCGCTGAATTATACATATTATAACGCGTTACCTCATTAGGCCCCTGCGTCTTTTTAAGTTTCATAAAAGCAGAATACGGAACCATTTCGCCATGATCATTTTTTACAAAAAGATTTAAAACGTCGGAAGGAAGTCTCCTAAATTTAGGATCAGATTGAACATATACTTTAAAGAAACGTCCAAACTTAATGAAACCTTGTTCGTACGTACTACCAATTAAAATATTCAGATTTTCCATCGCTTTTCCAATAGAAACTCCTTTTTGCATTGCCAAGTCATTATTAAACTCTAATTCATATTGCGGATAGTTGGCCGCGAAGAAAGTAAATAACCCAGTCAATTCTTTGCGTTTTGCTAATTCTGCTAAAAATTGTTTGTTGATTTTGTCAAACTCTTGGTAATTGGTACTAGTTGTCTTGTCTAACAAACGCATTGAGAAACCTCCCGAAGATCCAAAACCTGGAATTGCTGGCGGTTCAAAAAACTCAACGACGGCACCAAGATTTCTTGATTTTTCTTCTAACTCTTCCATTATCTCTTTAACAGAATGTTTTCTATCTGACCACGATTTTAGGTTAATCAAACAGGTACCTGCGTTAGAACCACGACCTTCTGTCATAATTTCATAACCTGCTAAAGATGAAACTGATTCTACTCCTTCTACATCTTCACAAATTTTTTGAAGACGTTGCGCAACCTCATTTGTAGTTTCTAAAGTTGATCCTGGAGGTGTTTGAATAATTCCGTAAATAGTTCCTTGGTCTTCACTTGGAATAAATCCTGAAGGCAATACTTGGTTTTCAATAAATATAGCGGCACAAAATCCGATTAAGATGAAAAACGTCAGCCATCTTCTACTCACAATTGATTTTAAAACAGCAACATACTTACCTGTTAATCGGTCAAACCATCTGTTAAAACCATCTAGCGCTTTGGTTAAAACATTTCCTTTCTTTTCTTTTCCGTGATTATTTTTTAATAAAATTGCACAAAGAACTGGTGTTAAGGTTAAAGCTACAATTGCTGAAATTATAATAGAACTCGACATTGTAACCGAGAATTGTCTGTAGAAAACACCAACAGGTCCCGTCATAAAAGCAATTGGAATAAATACTGCAACCATAACCGCTGTAATGGCAATAACCGCTCCTCCAATTTCACCAAGTACCATTTGTACTGCCTTGTATGGAGTAATATGTGGAAATTCTTCAAACTTGGCATGGACTGCTTCGACGACGACAATGGCATTATCGACCACAATACCAATTGCCAATACTAAAGAGAATAATGTGATTAAGTTAATCGACATTCCCAGCATTTGAATCACAAAAAATGCCCCAATTAACGATACTGGTACCGCAATGATAGGAATCAAAGTCGAACGCCAATCTCCTAAAAACACAAATACTACTAAAGCAACTAATATGAAAGCATCACGTAAAGTGTGCATTACTTGGTCAATAGAGGCATCTAAGAAATTCGATACATCATAACTAATTTTATAATCCATTCCTGGAGGAAAACTAGCTTTCATTTCTTCCAGTTTGGCTTTCACATCATTAATTACATCACTCGCATTACTTCCGTAGTTTTGTTTTAGTACGATAGCCGCAGACGGATGTCCATCTAAATTAGAGTAGATATCGAAAAATTCACTTCCTAATTCAACTGTCGCAATATCTTTTAAGTGGATACTTTCTCCTTCTCCATTGGCACGGATAATGATATTTTCGTATTGCTTTGGCTCGTTGTATCTTCCTTTATACGTTAAAACATATTCTAAAGATTGAGCAGCAATACCAGAACTTTGTCCTAAACGACCAGGTCGGCCAATAATACTTTGTTCTTGCAAGGCTTCCATAACTTCTTCAACAGAAATTTTGTATGCTCTCATTCTGTCCGGATTTAACCAAACACGCATAGCATATTTACGGCTACCTAATATTTGTGATCTTGCAACCCCTTTTACCCTGCTGATTTCAGGAATCATTTTCACATTAGCATAATTGTATAGAAATTTTTCATCCATACTTTTGCTCTTTGAATAAAGGTTGACATACATCAACATACTCGGCTGAATTGGTGTAATTACCACCCCCTCACGCTGAACCAGTTCAGGTAATAATGGCATTACCTGATCTACCCTGGTCTTGACCCTAATAACGGCCTGATTGGGATCGGTTCCTGGTTCAAAAATTATTCTAAGTGTTGCCTCTCCTGCACTGGTTGCATCAGTTGCCATATAACGAACACCCTGCACTCCGTTTAGAGAGTTTTCTAACGTTACCAAGGTTGATTTTACCAATACATCGGCACTCGCTCCGGGGTAAGCAATGAAAATATTTACTGTTGTTGGTGCAATCTGAGGAAATTGTGATATAGGAAGCTGCTTGATGGCAAGCGTACCTATAAAAACAATTACAATCGAAATTATAATTGCAAAAACAGGTCTATGTATAAATTTATTAAACATTTTTTATTTTTTTAAAGATTCGTTACTCTGCATACAGTTCTAAATGAGACAGTACTGATTCAGGTTTTACGACTTTGTAGTCAATTTTATCGTTTTCTTTCACAAGACGTAACCCTTCTAAAAGAATCTTATCATTTACTGACAAACCTTCTTTTATCGCAAATAAATGCGGCATTTCTGCAGCAATAACAACTTCTCTAGATTTTATAACGTTATCTTTATCAATTACATAAACGTACTTTTTATCCAAAACCTCAAAAGTGGCTTTTTGCGGAATAAGCATGGCTTTTTTCAACTCAATTGGCATTTCAATACTCCCGGTTTCTCCGTGTCGTAATAATCTCTTGGGATTTGGAAAAGTCGCTCTAAAGGAAATATTACCTGTTTCATTATCAAAATCAGCTTCGATAGTTTCTACAACTCCAGGATAAGCAAATCTCTGATTGTTAGCCATTAAAAGATTCACTTTTATTTTGCCTCCTTTATCTGCATTTTGCTGGTAATCTAAATATTCTGATTCCGGAACATTATAATATACCCACATTGAACTATTATCTGCTAATTCTGTAAGCAGCTCTCCTTCGTCGACCAAGCTTCCTTGTCGAACATGAAATTTGTCAATAATTCCGTCAAATGGCGCTCTAATTTCAGTAAACTGCAAATGAACCTGACTTAAAGACATTTCTGCATTCGCTTTTTCTAATTTTGCTTTTGCCATTGCCAATTCTCCTGGAGCCACCACATTTCCATCAGCCAGTTTTTTTGTGTTTTTATATTCTATTTCTGCGAAACTGGCTTCTGCTTTAGATTTTTTTAATTCGGCTTCATAAAGTGTTGGCATTATTTTAAACAATAATTGTCCTTTTTTTACCATCTGACCTTCATCAACATAGATTTTCTGCAGATACCCACGTTCCTGTGCCCGTAATTCAATATGCTGAATAGAGTGTATTTGAGATACATATTCTTTTGTAATAGTAGTGTCCTTTTCAATTGGATTGGTAACCAAAAACTTGGTTTTTTCTTCTTTTGCTTCTTCTTTTTTGGAGTTGCAGCTGGTATGCAATAGTAAAATACATAAGCTTAGGAGCATGAGGATTCTCTTCATAATAATTTAAACGTTTAAACGAAATGATTTTTTTAATTTTAAAGTAGTCTTAAAGCAAGACCATAGAAGTCCTTACCCATTTGTTTTAATAGAAAAACAAAGGATAAAAAACAATAAATAATAAGTAATTGGAAAATACTACTGATTAAAAATCAAATTCTAAAAACCTGAAAGAGAAGATATACTTTATTAGAAAGTAAATTAAAAATTTTACAGTCATTTACCTTTTTAGTGAAGGCTACTGAATAAACTGCTAATTTATTATGAGATAAGAAATTTAAAAAATAATTGTTTTTTACAAGCTGCTTTTGAATAGTAGAAAAATTCTCTTCTGTGTCTTCGTTGTCAAGAAAACAAGCTTTTCTTTTAAAAGTTTCAAATGAGTGTCTTTTATCTAAATATTTTTCTCCGTACGCGCTTCTTTTTATAAGAATTGCAGAACTAATTTTCATGTCACTTAAGTCATTAAAGTGCCCATAAAAATTACCATATCCGCTAAACAGAATGACAAGTAAAAGCAAAAATTTAGTGAATCCTTTTTTCATAAGAGCTACAAATTTAAACAATCGTTCTTATAAATACAATCATAGAATTTACAAATTTTGCAAACATATTTTTTTATGATTATTATAACGCTTTATTTTAGAATATCGTTTTTTTATTATAAACAATTTAAAAATTCAGCAATGAAGCAGAATCTTAGAAATCCTATTTCTTTTTGAAATACGTAAAGAAATGAAATTTAAGTACAAACATAACCATAAACGAATTATAATTGCCGACGGTAATGTAAATCTATATCCCTATTCCTTAAAATACTAGAAGAAGTGCTCCAGATTTAAAATACAAGAAACAAAAACCGGTTGCAATCATAAACAAACTGCCTAACGCATTTATAATAATTTAATCAAATAAATTTTAACCTGCTTTTGATTTACTGACTCCAATTATGAAAGAAGTTTTTCTTATAGTAATATTATACTTTTTGTTATATCTTTCTTCAAATTATTTCATCAAAAGAAAAGAGCAAATTTCTAAATAACACCTTTTATCAAAATTGATTAATTTAGCTACAAAATTTTTCGGAAAAGACTTATATGAAGAATCCAATAAATTTGCCATCATAAACTAAAAAAAATGCTTGAAAATTTCCCTTTTTATCTAGGCATATTAGTCGTTATTTTATTGCTGATTATGCTGGCAAATAAAATAAAAGTAGCCTATCCTGTCTTGTTGGTACTCGCTGGTTTGGTGATTAGTTTTGTTCCGGGTGTACCAGCCATAAACATAGAACCGGAACTTATATTTTTTATTTTTTTGCCACCCTTATTATATGAAGCCGCATGGGCTGTTTCATGGAAAGAAATGTGGCGCTGGAGAAGAATTATTACAAGTTTTGCTTTTGTAGTTGTTTTTCTGTCGGCACTTTCGGTCGCATTGGTTGCCAATTATATTATACCCGGATTTTCATTGGCATTAGGATTTGTATTGGGTGGAATTGTTTCTCCCCCAGACGCCGTCAGCGCTGGTGCTATTTTAAAATTTGTTAAAGTACCAAAAACCATTTCATCTATTTTAGAAGGCGAAAGTTTATTGAATGATGCATCTTCCTTAATAATTTTCAGATTTGCAATGATTGCTGTTGCAACAGAACAATTTATCTTTTCTAAAGCTGCCACAACTTTTGGCTGGATGATTGTTGGTGGAGTGTCAATTGGGCTATTAATCGGATGGCTTTTTATGAAAGCCCATAAATATTTGCCAACAGATGCTAATGTCGATATCGTTTTATCTTTACTTACACCTTACATCATCTATTTGGCGGCTGAAGAAGTCCATTGTTCAGGGGTTTTGGCAGTAGTAACCGGAGGTTTGCTTTTGTCGAATAACAGGCATCGTTTTCTTAGCAGCAAATCCCGACTTCGTGGTGGAAATGTCTGGGAAAGCTTCTGTTTTATACTAAACGGATTTGTTTTTATGCTGATCGGATTAGATTTACCGCAAATCACCAAAGGACTTGAAGAAGTTAGTCTTCCATCAGCAATTGGTTATGGGGTAGTAATAACACTTGTTTTGATCATCAGTCGGATACTTTCTTCTTATGGGGCTGTTGTTGTAACCTTAATTGCTCGTAATTTTATCACAGTAGCTGATAGGAGAAATCCAGGTCTGAAAACACCTTTTATACTGGGCTGGACCGGAATGAGAGGTGTTGTCTCATTGGCAGCCGCACTATCTATACCTGTATATTTGAATAACGGAAATGGTTTTCCACAACGAAACCTAATCTTGTTTATTACCTTTATTGTGATTCTTTTGACTTTGTTAATTCAGGGATTAACATTACCTTATTTTATTAAAAAAATTAAACTTACTGATATATATGATCCAATACCACGTGATGAAGCTTATAATCTGTTAAGACAAGAATTAGCGCAATATACCATACATTATTTAAAAACTAATTATAACGATCAGGTAGATAATCATGCTCCATTACAGCATCTTATTCACAAATGGGAACAGCATAGTAACGGAGTTGATAATGAATCCATTGGAACCGATCTTAAAGTCATTTATCTCGATTTATTACATATTCAAAGACAATGGCTGGTAAACAGAAATAAAGAGGATCAGACTTTAGACGAATCAATCATTAGAAGACAGATGCATTATTTGGACATTGAAGAAGAGAAACTGCGATATATTTAGAATTATTTTAGTTTTTTTTAATTGCTATATTATTCAGTTTTATGCAATGCAATATAGGATTTGAACGTATCAATATCAACTGTGTCGTTATCTGTTACAACTTCCTTAATTAGTTTTTTATTTCTGTTGATGATTTGTTTCGCCCCTTCATCATTGGATAATAAAATCAGTTCTGAGAAAAAATTTCTTGGAAATAAAACAGGTACTCCCCTGTAATCATCTTTTTTGGTTATAATAATTGCTTCTTTTTCTTTATTATGAAGTTTTATCATTGTATTTAAGTGAATACTGCTAATAAAAGGCTGATCTGCCAATACAAACAGTATAGCGTGGATATTTGGATATTTTTTCTCTATTTCTGTAGTTGCCGCTGCTATAGAACTACCCAGTCCATGCTGCCAGTTTTCATTAATCAGCACAATGTTTTTTGACAAATTTATTTGTTGCTCAATTTCATTTCTGTATGCACCCAGAACTACAAAAAAAATATCGGCATCAGTTGACAAAGTATTTTTAATTACACTACCCAATAAAGTAGAATTTCCCCAATGCAGCAACTGCTTTGGCTGCCCCATTCTTTTAGCACTTCCTGCAGCTAATACTACTATAGCAACTTGAGTCATTACTATTCAATTATAATTTTGGAGTGAATAGCGCTGTTTTTATATTTTAAGGATATTGGCTCCTCTTTTCGTATTACTGAAAGTATCTCAGCAATAATACTGATTGCTATTTCCTGAGGCGTTTCTGCTCCAATACTAATTCCTGATGGTCCATAAGCCACATCTAGTAAACCTTCATTATAAGAATCAGTGTGTTCAAAAAAATCGTTTAATAACTGATTTCGTCTCTTGAACGGACCAAGAAGACCAAGATAAGCAGGTTGTGTATTTTTCAATTCGAGAAGAAACTTTAAATCGGAGGTATAACTGTGTGTCATCAAAATAACAGCCGTTTCATTATCTATGGAAAGAGAACCTATTTCTTCAGGCAATAAATGAACAACACATTCTGCACCAGGAAAATTACCTATTGTTTTGGGATCTTTGACGGATGCCACAATAGTGATTTCCCAACCAATTAAAGAAGCGAAATGACATAATTGCACGGCATCATGTTCAGATCCAACGATAATTAGGTGAAAACGTGGTTTTAATACTTGCGTATAACCTGAAAGAGATTTGTCTAATTCGACATTGTAAAAGGTAAAATTTTTATCTTCAAAATGAAACTCAGATCCTAATCCTGGCTGACTTTCCTCTGTTTTTGTGTAAAAGGATTCTATTTCTAATGATTGCCTTTTCTGTACAATAGTATCTAAAGTCTGCCAAACAGCATCATCAGGACAAAAAGGTTCCAAAAGAATATACAAAATCCCTTCACATCCTAATCGATATCTGCCGTCATAAACCATCATCTTTGCTTTATTATCCAAAAATACAGACTGAGATTGTTTGAGAATTGCATTTTCAACACAGCCACCGCTAACCGCCCCCGTCATTGTATTATTTTCAAATATCAGCATACGAACACCCGGTCTTCTGTATGACGAACCTTCAATAGCAACAACCGTTGCCATAATGCTTTTAAGGCCCATTTTTTGGGCTAAAATGTACGATTCTTTTAATTTTAATAATTCGTGCATCATATTTCAATCCTTTTTAAAATAAGTATACCTGCAACAGATGACAATTTACTAATTGATTAAACGGTTCCAAGACTAAAAGGTAAAGTTCTGATTCGTTTGCCTGTCAAATCAAAGATAGCATTGGTTAAAGCCGGAGCAAAAGGTGGAAGTCCCGGTTCACCAACTCCTCCAGCATCTTCTTGATTATCGATAATATGAACCTCTATGGATGGAATTTCATTAATTCGTGGCATAGGATAATCATAAAAATTATGTTGTTCGACAACATTATCTTTAAATGTAATCTGATGAGTAGTTGCAGCACCTAATCCCATGACAATGGATCCTTCAACCTGAGCTTCAATAATATCCGGATTTACATACCAGCCACAATCCATAACAGCCCAGACTTTATCAATTGTAACACCTCCGTCAGGATTTTTGGAAACCTTTACAACCTGCCCTACTGTTGAGTTGAAACATTCTGTAATCGCTAGACCATATCCCTCATTTTTTTTTCGTTTTTTCCAGCCAGAAACTTCTTCCATTTTATCAATAACTTTTTGGCAACGTTCTTCCTGCAAATGTTCCCGACGAAAATCCAAAGGATCTTTTCCTGCTTCGTGAGCCATTTCATCAATAAAACTTTCATAGGCAAATCCGTTTGTAGAAGCATATACAGATCGCCAAAAGCTCGTGGGAATAGTAGTTTCAAATAATACATCTGAAATGCTTAAATTTTTGATGCTTTCATAATAAGGTTTTAAAAATCCTTCACTTGTACTTCCATTCGGTTTAGTCTTTGATCCTCCACTCCAGTGACCATTATTTTGACCTGCCATCCTGAACTTCAATGCGTCAATTTTTCCGTTTGTAATAGCTCCTTCACAACGATATGAAATTCCCGGGCGAAATGGTCCCAGAGTGGCATCATCCTCACGTGTCCAGATTACCTGAACGGGACCGCCTAACTCTTTTGAGACCGCAACTGCTTCATACGGATAATCATTCATAGCTTTACGTCCAAAACCACCTCCAAGAAAAGTCATATTAACAATCACTTTCTCTTTCTCAATTCCAAATTTTTTGCTTACATAGTCCTGAACCCATCCAGGTGCCTGAATTGGTCCCCAAATTTCAATTGAGTCTCCTTTATGATGTGCAATGCAATTTATCGGTTCCATAGCAACGTGCGATTGATATGGTGTTTGATACACTACATCTATTTTTTTAGCCGCTTTAGATAATATTTCAGTAGGAATGCCTTGTGTTTTAAGTGACATTCCTTCCTGAGTACTTAATAATTTGTTTTGAGTTTCAAATATTTCTGGTGTGCTCCAATGCTTAAAACCACTACTATCCCATTCTACTTTTAATTGTTTTCGGCCCTCAAGAGCGGCCCAGGTTGAATCGGCAACTACGGCAACTCCTTCACGGATGTATTCGTAATAGCCCATTTCGACTTTAAATACTTTCTTAACTCCAGGGACTTTTAATGCAGCAGTCGCATCAAAACTTTTGATTTTCCCAAAATAACGAGGATCACGCTCTACAGAAGCAAATAACATTCCCGGAATTCTTTTGTCAAGTCCAAAAATTAGTTCTCCATTGGTTTTAAACGGGGTATCAATTCTTTTTAGAGGTTTTCTAATTAATTTATATTCTGATATTTTCTTAAGTTTTGGTTCTTTCGGGGCTTCCAGTTTTGACGCTGCTTCGGCAAGTTCTCCATAATGTGCTTTTTTTCCTGAAGGCTTATGAATAACATGTCCTGATGCTGCATAACATTCAGAAACCAAAACATTCCATTTTTCCGCAGCTGCAGCAATTAGCATTTCACGCGCTGCAGCACTTAATTTGAGCAATTTTTTATATGAAGAACGAATCGTTGAGCTTCCTCCGGTAATTTGTCCGCCATATTTTTTTTCGTTGCCAATTGCAAATATGACATTGATATCGTTCATATCCACTTCCAATTCTTCAGCTACAATTTGCGGTACCGACTGATACGAACCTTGACCCATCTCTGCCCTGTGATTCACAATAGTTACTTTTCCTGATGGATTGATAATGACCCAGGGACACAATTCGATTTGTGATTCACTGAGTTCCGAAGGCCTTACAAGCAAAGGCATGCCATTTGCAGGAAAGTAAAAACCAAGACACAGCGCTGCACCTCCCAATCCGGTAAGTTTTAGAAAGTTTCTTCTTGTATTTTCTATGTTATTATTTTTTATCATCGGATGAGCATTAAAATTAAGGCAATACTATTTTGCAGGAGCATAAGCTCCTGTTTGCAGCCATGTAATCCAGGCTTTTTTAAACTGGGCATGCGTTAAAGGCGGTAAAATTCTTCCTTTTCCCGGGTTCCAGCCTGCTTTTACCAAACCGTCATCTGCATGTGCTATAAGTTTTTGCAGATCTTTATGCCCATTAAGTTCCGGATTCACTAATTGCTTGGCTAATTCGTGAGGTGTTTTTCCTTCAAATACCATTTTCATATCTGCAGGCGGTAAATGCCACTCAGGATTTCCCGGTGGTGTATGCAGTCCCGGACTGTTTGATGGCTGATGACAATTGGCACATTTCATTGCATACACACCTTTTCCGTCTTTACCTCGTTTAGGCTGCATACTATGAACTAAACTGTTATCTCCCTGAAGCGGAATATCACCTTTGGGATGACAATTTACACAACGCGGACTCATTAACACTTTATATACTTGCTTAAATGCAGCAACAGATGCGACACTGTCTTTTTTTGTGGGAATAATAGTTGTATATTCTTTTTCTACTGTCTGATGTTTCGAAACGGTAAATGCCAGCCCAATACCTGAGACAAGTAATATGGTAATCCCTATAAATTTAATTTTTGTTGACATAGTTTTTTTTTTACGGCTTCCTTATCAGATTTTATTCTTCTGCTGCATTTGTGAAGCAAGGTGTATCGCTTTACGAATTCGGGGATACGTACCACATCTGCAGATATTTCCGGCCATGGCATCATCAATGTCCTGATCACTGGGATTTGAATTTTCTCTAAGTAATACCGCTGCAGACATGATTTGCCCTGAATGGCAATAACCACATTGGGGTACATCGATTTCCTGCCAGGCTTTTTGTGCCGGATGATCGTTATTATCAGATAATCCTTCTATCGTAACTACATTTTTACCTTTGGCACGACTCATTTTGGTAACGCATGAGCGAACTGCTTCACCATCCAGATGTACCACGCAGGCTCCACATTGAGCAACACCACAGCCAAATTTTGTTCCTGTAAGTCCCAGTGTATCACGAATTGCCCAAAGCAATGGCATGTCCGGACTTACATCAAGGTTTTCAGATTTGCCGTTTACAGTTAGTTGTATCATAATAAAGTCTGATTTTTAAAATTAACAATCATACCGTTTTTAAGCGGTTAATTTTAGTTTTCTAAATTTACAAAAAAAATAAAAACGACTGAATAAGTGTTGCTATTTGGTTTGATTCTAAAAAGCATTTTAAAAACTTTTTCACGTATTAACAGACAGATTTTTAAACACATAAACAACTGATAATTATACAATTAAATATCCTAAAAATATAAGTTTTTGTTTATTATCATTTTTAGATTTGTGAGTATCAAACTTTAAAAATGACTATGAATATTTCAAATCATAAAACGAATGTTGAAGAAAGTTCGAGAACATCTTCGAAAAAAATGGGTATCAGGCCAACTTCTTCACGAGCCAATGAGAAATCAAATATTGAAACACGAAAATCAGTATTGATGAAAAAATAATTTAAATTTTATTCTATGAAAGAATAAACCAACGAACATTTAGGTGGGGATAATCGCAATTTTCATTCGGAAAAACAGCGAATATGTGGGAGACCATGGAAGATAAAAATCCTGCAATTAAGCATCATGAAAATAGTTTAGGTTCTACGGACAGGCAGCAAAAAACCAAGTACCACGATCAGACAGATAGAAAATGATTCTGATAATAACAATCGCAATGATCAGCACTAATTGTCGTTTCTCATGAAGAAACAGCATTAAATAAAAATATTCATTTGAGTTAAAATAATATCAATCATAAAAAAATCATAAAAAATGCAAACATATGACCGATTGGTCATATATTTGCATTGTAATTCTTCGGAATATAAAAAATAAAGAAAAAATTATAATGGCAAAAGGCGAAGAAACCAGGCAATTCATTATAGAAAAAGCGGCACCCATTTTTAACACAAAAGGGATTGCAGCAACAGCTATGAGTGATATTATGGAAGCCACTAAGTTGTCGAAAGGAAGCATGTACGTTCATTTTGAAAATAAAGAAGTTTTAGCCTGCGCTGCCGTAGATTACAATATAAAAATATTGGGAGACCAATTAATGTCAAAACTAACCAAAAGCAAAACAGCAAAAGAAGAATTGTTTACGTATATCGACTTTTTTAGTAATGCTGCAAACCCTCCCCTTACAGGCGGTTGTCCGTTATTAAATTTTGGAGCCGAGGCTGATGACACCAACCCTGTTGTAAAAGAAAAAATAAACCAGGGAATTAAATTCAATCAGCAGTTATTAGGGAACATTATAAAAAAGGGAATTGCCAATGGAGAATTTAAACCCGATTGGAACGCCGCAGATTTCGGAACCATAATTTTCGCCATGATGGAGGGCGGTCACTTAATTTCAAGAATGTCGGGCAATAATGAAAAGATGCAAATTATTGTCAAAAACCTTAAAAACACTATAGAGCAAAACAGCCTTTAATTTTTTTTGTTTAAAAAATGACCGATCAGTCATATTTAAAAGAAAATCAATTTAATTTGTAAAACATTAATTCATAATTTAAACACATGTCAAAAACAATTTTAATTTCTGGAGCATCAAAAGGATTCGGAAGAGCCTGGGCAGAAGCATTTTTAGCAAAAGGATATCAGGTAGCTGCAACAGCAAGAAATACCGACACCTTAGCCAACTTAAAAGCACAATACGGAGATGCAATTTTACCTCTAAAACTGGACGTAAACAATCGTGCATATTCTTTTGCTGTAGTAGAAAAAGTAAAACAGCATTTTGGAAAAATTGATATTTTAATCAACAATGCAGGTTATGCTTTAAACGGCGCTGTTGAAGAAGCCAGCGAAAGCGAAGCAAGAGCACAATTCGAAACCAATTTCTTCGGAACTTTATGGTTAACTCAGGCCGTTTTACCAATTATGAGAAATCAACAAAGCGGTCATATTATTCAGGTTTCATCTGTTTTAGGAATCGCAACTTTACCAATGATTGGCTTATATAACGCTTCAAAATTTGCCGTTGAAGGCCTTACTGAAACACTGGCTTCAGAGGTAAAACAATTCGGAATCAACGTGACTTTGTTAGAACCAAACGGCTATGCGACCGACATTTGGGGTAGTGGATTCAACAGCGAAAGCATTGACGCCTATAACGGAATTAAAAAAGCTATTGCAGAAGGACATGATCCTGATACTTTCGGAAAAACAAGTGCTACAGTTCCGGCTATCATTAAATTGATTGAAGCTAAAAACCCTCCCCTACGCTTATTTTTAGGAAAAGTAGCACTGCCATTCGTCAAACAAAGCTACGACCAAAAATTAGCAACGTGGGAAGAATGGGCTGACGTTTCTGTAGCAGCACACGGATAATTTATATTCTGATTTTTTTAAGTTGATGAAAACGGGACTATTTCTTTTTAGAAATGATCTCGTTCTTTTTATGAGATGCTGTTACCCTCTTTCAACCCAATCTTTTTAAAGTATAGAATCATTCGAACAAGTGAATACAATTCCTTAAATTGTAAAAAGTGGCTCAGTCCATTGAACCTGATAATTACAACAAGGTATTAGCAAAATCGAAATTTAGTAATTTTTAATTGCTTTTTTACACATTCACTTACTATTGTGTGAAATTTACCCGAATTCTTTATAATTAATTTCAACAGCTGTTAAATCTTTAATAAATATCTATTGTCAATTCTGTAAGAAAACGTATATTTGAGTCAACAGTATATTTAAATAAAGTGCAGAAAAATTCAAAATCACATAGTTTTATATTTCCCAAAACTCCAACAGGAGTCGACGGACTGGATGAGATTACGAACGGAGGTTTACCGAAAGGGCGTCCAACATTAATCTGCGGCGGTGCCGGATGTGGAAAAACATTAATGTCCATGCAATTCCTGATTAGAGGAATTACAGATTATAAAGAAAACGGGGTTTTCATGTCTTTTGAAGAGCCTTCGGATGACCTTACTTTAAATGTCAAATCATTAGGTTTTGACATTGAAAAACTTAAAGCAGACAAAAAACTTGTAGTTGATCATGTACGTGTCGAAAGATCTGAAATCGAAGAAGCTGGTGAATATGATCTTGATGGTTTATTCATCAGATTAGGTTACGCTATTGATTCCGTAAAAGCAACCCGTGTTGTTCTGGACACCATAGAATCCTTATTTGCAGGATTGGATAATCAGGCAATTCTTCGTGCCGAACTGAGACGCTTGTTTCATTGGCTTAAAACAAAAGGGGTAACCGCCATCATTACCGGAGAACGCGGTGAGGCAACCCTTACCCGTCAAGGTCTGGAAGAATACGTGTCTGACTGTGTTATTGTGCTGGATCATCGTGTTATCGAACAAGTCTCTACCAGAAGACTCCGAATAGTGAAATACAGAGGCTCAACACATGGAACAAACGAATATCCATTTCTAATTGATGAAGAAGGTATTTCGGTACTTCCAATTACGTCTTTAAAACTGGATAATGAAGTCAGTTCTGACGTTGTTTCGACAGGAGTTCCGGGCTTAAACGATATGTTTTACGGTGGCGGCTTTTATAGGGGCAGTAACATATTGGTATCCGGAACTGCCGGAACTGCAAAAACAACCGTGGCTTGTTATTTTGCCAATCAACAATGCAAAAAAAATGAAAAGACCATTTATTTTGCATTCGAAGAATCGCCGCAACAATTGGTTCGCAACATGAAGTCGATTGGTATTGATCTCGAAAAGCATATCAAAAAAGGAATTTTGCAAATTCATTCGTCCCGCCCTACGCTAAACGGACTGGAATTGCATTTGCTTACGCTTAGAAAATTAATTAAGGAATTTGAGCCCACTACCATAATTATCGACCCTATAAGTAATTTGATAACGGTAGGAAACGAACATGAAGTACGTTCTATGCTGGTAAGGCTTATCGATATGGTGAAAGCACACAATATTACGGCTCTTTTTACGTCTTTAAATAAGCAAAACGATAATTTCAGGCCTGATCTTGCCGAAGAATCTGTTTCTTCATTGGTGGACACCTGGATTACGGTTCGTGATATGGAAGGAATTGGTGAAAGAAACCGCGGAATTTTTATTATAAAATCGAGAGGGATGGGACATTCAAATCAGGTAAGGGAATTCATCATTACGAAAAACGGAATTGAATTACTGGATGTAGAATTAGGTCCTCAGGGAATCCTTACTGGTGCTGCAAGACAATCACACAAATTCAGCAAAACAATGTCTGATATTAAGCTTCAGAACGAAATTAACCGAAAAGACAGGGAAATTGAGAGAAAACGAAAAGTACTGGAAGCTAACATAGAAGCACTTAGAAATGAATTCGAATCGGCTCAGGAAGAATTAAGTATTCTGAAAACCACAGAAGAATTACAGGAAAAACTGATTTCTAAGAAAAAATAGGAATATTATGAAAAAAGAAGTTGTAGCCGAATGGCAATTACTGCTCTATATAGCGGGTCAGACACCAAAATCGATCAAAGCACTGGAGAATATAAAAAAATATGCCGAAGAACATCTGGCAGGGAAATACAGCATCGAAATCATCGATTTGCTTAAGAATCCCCAATTGGCAGAAGGTGACCAGATTTTAGCTGTACCCACTTTAGTAAGGAAATTTCCTGAACCTATTCGCAAGATCATTGGTGATCTTTCTAATGAAGAAAGAGTATTGGTAGGGCTAAATATTAAACCCGTAAACGCTTAAAAAATGGATGATTCAACTGATGGAACAACTACAACCAAACACAAGTTCGTGCTTTTTGTTTCGGGTATGTCTGTTAAATCAGGACATGCAATTGAAAATCTACGCAGGATATGCGATAAACATCTCAAGGAAAATTACGAACTTGAAATCGTAGATATCAGTCGGGATACAGAACAGGCAGTCCTACATCAAATTGTAGCCATACCAACATTAATTAAAATACATCCTGCTCCAAAAAGAATTATTCTGGGAGATTTGTCAGACAAGGACAAGGTATTGAGAATCCTTAATTTAAGTGAATAGAATTTGATAGTAAACGATAAAAATACAGACTCCCTACTAGCAGAAATTGAATCATTAAGGCAGCAGCTTTATGAATCAAACAGTATAATTGATGCTATAAAAGAAGGTGATGTTGATGCACTGGTGGT
This sequence comes from Flavobacterium sp. W22_SRS_FK3, assembly GCF_052113665.1. Lineage (NCBI taxonomy): Bacteria > Pseudomonadati > Bacteroidota > Flavobacteriia > Flavobacteriales > Flavobacteriaceae > Flavobacterium > Flavobacterium sp. W22_SRS_FK3. The sequence goes on from NZ_JBGQOF010000005.1 coordinate 58,425, forward strand.
CAACAACAATGGCGTTCCACAACTTTATTCGCTGGAAACTGCTGATTATACCTATAGGCTGCTGATAGAGAAATTCAAACAGGGAGCGCTGAGTATTGCCAAAAACGGACTGATTTTATATTGCAATGATTATTTTGCAAAACTGGTTAACATCCCTATAGAAGAAATCATAGGGAACTATATTCAGGAGTATTTAGAAAATTTCTCGCAATTTATTACCCTTATTGAAGCCTTAAAATATGGTATTACTACACATGAAATACTTTTCAAAACTAATGGTCAACGAAGTACTTTTCCTGCAAATATTTCCCTGACAGACCTTGAACCAGCTGTAGATGCTATTGGAATTGTAGTGACTGATTTAACAGAGAAGAAAAAACACGAAGGCGCTTTAATAAAACATCAGGAAGAACTCGAAGATAAAATTAATGAACTCAATAGGATCAACCGTAATCTGGAAGAATTCATTCACGTTATATCGCACGATTTAAAAGAACCGCTCAGAAAAATTGTCATGCACAACAGTAAAATGAACGGAACTTATCTAAATGAAATCGATGCCAGATCAATGAATGTTATCAAACTCTCTGTTTTACGACTCAATTCACTTGTTGACGATTTGGTAAAATATTCTTCTCATACCGCTCAGGAAGAGCAAAAAGAAATTAATCTGTCAACCATCATTGCTGAAGTAATTGATGATCATGAAATTATTATTACAGATAAAAACGCCAAAATAAAAACAGGAAAACTTCCTGTTATTAAAGCTTCCCGCATTCAGATGCGCCAGCTTTTCGGTAATCTGATCTCTAATGCTATTAAATACAGTAAAATTGACATCCCTCCCATCATAGAAATTTATCAGGCAGACAATTCAGATGTTGAAATACCAAATCAAAACACTAAATTTGTAAAGATTCAGATAAAAGACAACGGTATCGGAATGGAATCCGGTCATCTTAATAAAATTTTCACGATTTTTCAGCGACTGCATGCCCGAAACGAATATTCAGGAAACGGTATAGGTCTGTCAATTTGTAAAAAAATTATGGAAAACCATTCCGGAAATATCACTGTCGAAAGCTCGCTGAACGAAGGAACAATATTTAATCTTTACTTTCCAATTTTATAAAATGCCTCAAAAAAATATCCATATCATAATTGCCGAAGACGACCTTGACGATGCCGATGTCATAAGTGAAATCTTTAATAAGAATCCTAAATTTGGAAAAGTAAGCCTCGTAGCCAATGGCGAAGAATTGTTGAATTTCCTAAAAAATACCGCCAACGAACACCCAGACGTTATCCTGACCGATATTAATATGCCGATTCTAAATGGTATTGAAGCCCTGCAGGAAATTTTAAATCACAACGATCTTAAAAAAATTCCCTGCTTTGTTTATTCCACGAGCATAAATCCTTCTTACAAACAGCAATGCGATATAATGGGCGTTAAAGGGTATCTCATAAAACCTTACTCCTACGAAGCTTTCGCTGAAATCCCGATGACAATTTTGAGTAGTATTGAAGCATAACAATTATAAACAAGACATTTGTTTAAAAAGATCTCTTTTTTTTAGTAGCTAGTTAATTTATCAGCTCACTATTGCTCATGTCCTGACGTAAGCTTTATCTTTTGTACCGACCCACGAAACAAAAGTATCTCGCTTCCATCAGGGCTCAAACACTCTTTTTAAGAAGTGTTTTTTGTTTTACTGTTTGTTTTTAGGAAGGTATATCCAAAAAACAGTTCCAACTCCCGGTTTACTTGTGAAATTTATAATTCCATTATGATTTTCGATAATGCGTCGGCAAAGCGCAAGACCTATTCCATTTCCTCCAAATTGATTTTTCTCATGTAATCGTTGAAACATATCAAATATTCGACCGGAGTATTGGCTGTCCATTCCGATACCATTATCAGCAATGGAAATAATATGGTAATATTCTGACGCATCCAGGGCATTGTTATCTTCAGGCCTCTTAGTTGCAGAAATTGTTACTGAAGGCAGGGAAGTATTAAATTTAAGTGCATTGTTTACCAAGTTATAAAACAATTGACGTAACTGTGTGTGAAGGCCTAAAACTTTTGGCAAAGGTTCTATTTCCAGCAAAGCATTTTTTTCTTCAATGACAAGACTTAAATCGCCCAAAGTTTCAGAAATAATTTCGTTAAGATCAACTTCTTCCAATTGCTGCACTTTATTATCTATTCTGGAATAATCAAGAACGTCGGTAATTAAAGTCGATAATCGTGTTGCTGCTGATGTAATCCGGTCAAAATAATATTCTTTTTTCTGCTCTTCAGATAAATACTGTCCGGCACGGGAAATCATAATCATAATTTTACGTAAAGGCTCCTGAAGATCGTGACTTGCAATGTAGGCAAACTGCTCTAATTCTTTATTTTTGAAAACCAATTTAGAATTGGCACTTTCTAATTCTTCCTGGATCATTTTCAGCTCCGTATTGTCTTTCAATGTTTCGACAACTAATTTCTGTGCATTGATATCTACAAAATAAACCAGCCAGCTGTTAAAAGTGCCATCTTCAGCTTTATTCGGAATCATAGTCACCAGATGCCAGACATAAGCAGCATCACTGTTAATTCGGATTTCACCGGAAAAAGAAGATCGGTTTACTTTTGCTTTTTCCCAGCCTTCAAAAATTACTTCAATATCATCAGGGTGAACAAAATTCATCAAATTTTTTCTATCAAAAGTCGGTGGCGGTAGTTTTAAATAATGTAATAATGACTCATTATAAAGCAATACCTTATTACGCTCATTGACCTCGCAAATTAAAATCGGAATTGTATTAGCTAATTTTCTATAACGGTTTTCACTTTCTGTCAGTTTCTCAGAAATCGCAATTAACTCAATATTTTTTTTTCTGATCTCATCATACGGAGATAAAGGCGGCTCATACTTAAAATAATCGATAAGTGATTTTATCTTCACTTCAGACAAAAGTCCCGGTGAAGCCACTGTCTGACTTATTCGTGTGGTATAATGATTATCTTTAAAAGTATATTCAATATTACCGGAGATTTTGGAAGCATAATTAAAAGCTTCCGGATTATAATTTTTTAAATCGACACTATCAGTAATTATGGCTACAATTTCTTTTTGTGTTGCCTTAATACTATTAATGCAGAGCACCAGCAAAGAGTTTTTTCCTTTAGCTATCGAGCATCGTGCAATTTCAGATACAGCAGTTGAAAATCGCGTTTGGAATGAGGATGGCATACCGCACATTTCAGCAATTTTTATGGATCGTTTGTGGGCCAGTATCAAGTCCATTTCATTATCCAGATTTATTTTTATAATCTCTTTCATGAAACTTACATTATTTTACCTACAAGAATGGAAGCATCATCTGTCCCTCTTACATTTTCTTTATATAACGCTGAAGCTATGATACCTGAATGCTGTTTTAAAATAGACGTCATATCATTTAGATTCCATCTGGTGCGTAATCCGTCACTATGCATTACAAGAATCTGATGTTTTTTGTACGGAACAGTTGTACTGTTTAAAGTACGCGGAATATTATGTCCAATAATTCCATTATAAGGTGTATAGGTTTTATTTTCCAATCCGTCGTAAACACGCGTACTAATATTACCAACACCACAGATATTCCAGACCTCCGATTTAAAATCTACTACTGCAACTGTGGCTACCAATCCCCTGCTCTTTTTTACTTTACTGTGCATATCCCTGATGATTTCTGAAGGTTCCACTTCGATTGACTGCTTGAAGGCTTTTATGGCAAGCTGTACCGCCTCATTTGCATTTTCACCATGTCCCAAACCATCACCTAATAATATTTGAAATCCTCTTTTTGAAGTCTTAATATGATAGCCATCACCACAAATTTTTTCTCCGGGATAGTTAACTGCAATACCACTGTAATTCAGACCACTTTGTAAAGCAGGCAAAACCAAGTCAGCCTTTTCGTATATTTTAACATACTGTACGCAGCCCCAGTTTTTCATGGAGTATATTTGAAAATCATTACTCAGTCTTTTAATGGAACCCAATCCCTGCCCAAGCGTATTTGAAGACGAATAACCATCGCTCATTATTTTCGAAAGGTTTTCAAAACCAATGCCTTTATCCAGACAGTAAATCTCTATAATATTATGTTCCTCTTCTATATTCGCTCTGTACAAAAGTTCCCCTCCATTTGCATATTTAATAAGATTCGAAGTAAGTTCCGAAACAATAATATCTGTTTCAGCAGCTCTGTGCGGTTTAAAACCTATTTGAAGTGCCAGGTTGTGTATTTCTCTTTTTATAAAAGCAATCAGGCTTCGATCGTCAATTTTATAGCTGGAAAACGTATTATCCATTTTTCCATTTTGTTATAGTCACGGTAGTACCGTTTCCGGGTTCTGATTTAATGTCAAATTCATTGACCAGTCTTTTGGTACCTGGCAGTCCTAAGCCTAAGCTTTTTCCGGTGCTGTATCCATCTTTCATAGCCAGACTTATATCTGCTATTCCGGGTCCGTTATCGATAAAAGTTACGCGCACGCCATTATCACGGCCATTACTGACCGACTCAATGATGACTTTGCCACCACCGCCATATTTCAGGAGATTACGAACAAGTTCGCTTGTTGCTGTAATTAACTTGGTCTGATTCAAAATACTCATACCAATTTTAACTCCATACTCTTTTACACGGTTGCGTAACGGCACCACATCCTGTTCTTTAACAATTACAGCTTCTTCTTTGTTATTCGTTATCGTCGTCATAATCCTGCTCTTCATTATCGCTAGTATGCATTTTTGAGCGCAGTAGGTCCATGCCTTTTTCAACATTTAGGGCACTTATAACTCCGTTTAAGGACAATCCAAGTTCTACAAGGGTTATAGCAACAGCGGGCTGCATTCCTACAACTACTGTTTGTGCGTCCATTATTTTAGACATCACGGCTATGTTTCCTAAAATACGCCCCATAAAAGAGTCGATTATAGAAACGGCTGAGATATCAATTAAGACACCTTTTGAACTATTTTTACTAATAGTGTTAATTAAATCTGATTCAAGATTTTCTGCCAGCTGGTCGTACAAATCTACTTGTATAGTTACAAGCAGAAAATCTCCCATTTTTAGTATAGGAATTCTTTCCATATCAATAATAAACTTAAACTATTTTTCTTTTCACTACTGTAAGCGATAACATATCAAATGCAGTTTTAAGTGCGCTTGCAAGTGATGCTTTAGTGATGATGCCTGTCAGGTCTATTCCTAAATGTACTACAGTCTGAGCAATTTCAGGACGAATACCACTAATGATACATTCGGCTCCCATTAAACGCGTTGCACTCACTGTTTTAATAAGATGTTGTGCTACCAATGAATCGACTGCTGGAACCCCGGAAATATCCAGGATCGCAATAGAACTTCCTGTGTCTACAATCTGTTGTAGTAGATTTTCCATTACAATTTGTGTTCTTGAGCTGTCTAACGTACCAATAATAGGCAAAGCCACAATACCTTCCCAAACCGTAATTACCGGTGTTGAAATTTCGCTGATTTCGTCGACTTGTCTTGAGATAACATCTTCCCTTCCTCTCATAAAAGCCTCAAAGGTCAGAATGGTCATATTGTCCAAAATGGTATTCAGCTGTAAATTGGCCTGATACAATTCGTCAGAATCTTTTATAAGTTCAGATAAGATTTTTGATGCTGCCTGTTTGAATGTTGTAAGATATTGCGCATTTTCTCTTGGTGAAAAACCACGTTTTCCTCTTGAAGAAGAAATTCCTACAATAAGATCCTCTACTTTTATGAATTCAGGAGAGTCCTGAAACTTACCTTGTAAGGTTGTTACGGCGCTTAAAAAAAGTGATGCAAATTCTTTAGATTCTTCTTCTTCTACCGCTCCATCATCAGATCCGCTTTCGATAAGAAGCTGAGACCATAGTTGTAATAATTTATTTTCGTGCTCTTTTAAGCCACCCAAAAAGTTGTTTTGCATTTGGTACATGTTTATATTTCTTTAACAAATATAGAATATTAAAAAGAACCAATTGAGAAAATATGTATTAAATTAAAAAAGAAATTTTATACTAAAAAAACAGTTTTAAAACTTCTTTTTTTATAAGAAAAACATTCATAATTACGAACAATCAACTAAAAATGTAAAACATCCCGCTATTGCCTGATACTTACAATTTTAGTGTTTTATCACTCTTTTTGGCTTATGCCTTATTCATGCACTATCTATGCTTTATCTATGCTTTATCTATGCTTTATCCATGCTTTATCCATGCTTTATCTATGCTTTATCTATGCTTTATCCATGCCTTTGCTAAGCCTTTGCTAAGCCTTTGCTCAAACTTAATTAATAACCTATTGCCTTGAAAAACAAGATCTTATATAAAATAGATTACCTATATAAAGAAATTCTAAGAGTCTTGTTTTTAGAAGCTGTTTCCTGCTGTCCGCTGTATCTTTTATGCCGAACACAGGCACAAAAGGATGCCGCTTCCATCAGGGCTATGGGTTTTAAATTTCATGAGGATTATATTTTTCTGAAACAAACAAAAAATTATGCACAGAAATGTGAGCCGTTTAAAATACAGTAATTCAGGAATTCCGAATATATACTAAGCCATCATACCTTTCACAAAAATCTCCACAAACTCTTTCATTTTACAAATAATTCTCTCACCAATAGCTCTGAAGAATACTTGGTCTATTGTCTAAACATTGAAAAACTTCATCTTTTATGGGTTCTCGACCGCTGTAAATGTAAGCATCGATTAACGCTTTGAATTGCGCCTTATCTAAATGTTCTTCTTCGCATAGTTTTCCTAAGGCTAAAACTTTTTGATCCTGCCAAAATTTTTCAAATTCATCTTCAATATTATCGCCGTCATTTATTTTTGGCATATTTTCATCAATGAACTTCTGAATCAATTATCTTTTACTTCTTAATTGAATATCTCCACCTAATAAATCGACAATAGCTTTTCTTTGTTTTGAAGCTGCAATTGGCGTTTATGCTCCTTTCAGTTGTGCCAATAATTTCAGAATGTAAGCCACATTAATTTGGTCTCTGTGAATCAATTCTAATTCAAAATCGATATCATCAAGTATGGATGTTTTTTGTTTTTGATTGTCTTGTTTTACTTTTTCATACAAGTCGAGGTATTTGCTTTTGTAGTCTTCAAATTCCTGTTCATTAATCAATAAATCATCCCAGTCAAAATCAGCGTAGGATTGCAATACATTGATGGCTCTTATCAATTTTCTGAAAGCCTGTACAAATTCTGCTTCATCTTCTTCGCTTTTCAAATCATCTACATTTTGATAAGTTGGCGTAATTTCCCTTAACTGTTTTAATGCTTCATCAAATTTCTCTGCTATCTTTTCATAATCTGGCATCGTAACCACTTCTATCGCTTCGTTGTTCGAAAACAAAGTTATAGCATCATCGGTTGCTTTTTTTAGGTTTCTGAATGATTAAATATTTCCTTGCGACTTTTGCTCTCCAAGTATTCGATTAGTTCTTGAATAAGCTTGTATTAAACCGTGTTGTTTCAGATTTTTATCTACATAAAGTGATTAATGAAACACCAATTGAACAAGGCGGAAGTTATGAAGTGTTTTTTTTTATAAAATAGATGATTTAAAAGATCACTATCAAATTAGCAATGGCAAGCCATTATTCAGCGGATTATTTGTTTCTACTTTATTAGGCATATCTTATTACGTGGCATCCTTTTTAATACTTGGAAAGATACCTATTTGAGTAATGTCATTATACCAGTTATTGACATACTTGAATTATTAAAAAGTAAACGTTGAATTTTGTAAATTTTAATAATATTGATTATAAATGTTTTGAGAGAATTCTCAAAACATTTTTTTTTACATGCAAATTAAATAACAATCTCAAAGGCAATATTCTTAAGATCTCGGCTTAGCCAAATTCCTATCATACATCACAATCGTTCCTGCCACGGCTACGTTTAAGCTTTTTATGGATTTGAATTTTACTAAATGATGGCATTTTTCCATTGTTTTTAGAGGTAAGCCATGATCTTCAGCCCCTAACAAATACACACAGCGTCTTGGGTGTTCAAAGGTTTCTAAATCGGAAGCGGTTTCATGTAATTCAACACCAACCAGTCGCGCTCCCTTAGGTAAGTTTTCGTAAAAAGCTTCAAAAGTATTATAGTGAAAATACGGAATTGCTTTCACCGCATTATGGGTATCACAGGCTTGTTTCGCATATCGATTGCCTATGGTAAATATAAAAGTAGCGCCTAAGTTTTGAGCCGATCGCCACAAAACTCCCAAATTTTCAGGCGTTTTACCATTGTGGATGCCGATACCAAAATATTCATTTACAAAGTTATCATTCATAACACCAAAAGTACAAACTGTAAATACATAAATCAATTTTTTGTTAGGTGAAAAAAAGTTGATATTGAGAGCGCTTTACGCTTATCAAAAATAAATTTGTTTTTTAGTACTCTCCTCCTCTTTTAAATTCAGTAGCTATAAAAATAAGTAAGCCGAAAGTTTAAAAGTGTAAAGTCAAAAGAAGTAATACTATCAATAGCTGTTTAAAATCAATCTATTACTTGATAGTGACTGATTTTAAAATGCGACATTACAAGATGATTTTTTACTTATCAATTTAAATTATAAAACTTTATACTTTAACGGCCAGTTTATTTAGATCAAAATTAAAACCAAAAACGACTCAAAGTCACAGACTTTAGGCTTTATCATATTGTTATGCAACTCTAATGTTATAGACGCATAGAGAGACATGATAATTTAGTAAGATATGACTCCTTTCTTATAAGATATAAATGGCACTATAGACTAATTTTATGATTATTAATCACTTAAAAATTCAATCATGGAACCTTCAAATATATTCACCACCGAAGAATTAGCAAAATGCCCGTACCACGCACAGCTTAATCAGACAGAAAATAATCATGATGAACGTAAAGATGTCAACACCGGAGATTGGGATGCCGAGCGTAACGAAGCCGGTACAGACCCTAATCGTAATGAAAATGTAGATATTGACAACTCAGGAGGTGCATAATAACTGCAAACGACAGTTAAAATTAATCCGTAACAAATGATAATACTATACTAAAAAAAACAATGCATAATGAGCACAATATTTAAAAAAGGTCAGGATGTTAAACAAGAATTTGGTGGCCCTATTATGAAAGTAATCGGGTTCGAGCCTGAACTAATCGAAAATGTGATCACCCAGTGGGAAGATGAAGAGGGAACTATAATTACTGGAAAATTTATGGATTCCGTTCTTCAACCTGCAGATCATTAAAAAAAAATTCTTAGAGAAAATCACAACTTAGAAAAAATCATAAAAGGTCTTTTTCATTAAAGGTAAATATCACAATCTGGCCTTTTTATCCAGATGTAAAGTCTAAATGTTATTATTAATAAAACATACTCAAATAATTCAATTTTAGAAACTTAACTAAAAATATTTTTATGAAATTTTTCACACTATTATTAATGCCTATTTTCTTTTTCTCTTGTCAGCAAAAAGAAAACAAGAAAAATACTGTTCATGCGTTAGACACCCTTAAAGAGAAAAATACAGAACATCAAAAAGCAAAAGAAAAAATCATAGAAGAGAACAAACAAAAAGGTGATACTATCTATATGAATTTTAGGAATGAAAAAGGTTTGTTTGCAACTGAAGGTTCTTTAGATTCGATTCATCCTAGAATATTCGTCAAATTTAAGAATGAAAATTCAGGTGAACTGAAAGCAACCATTATTCCAACCACAGGCAAAGGAAACATCCGTTTCAACCAAATTATTTTTCCTGACAAAACTTCAGACGGACCTTTTGGAATGGATTTGAAAATTCCGCTCAGACAAAAAGGTTATTATGTTATCGTTATTGGTCGTTCGCTAATGGCTGACAATCCATTTTTTGGTAAATTCGAGGTAGTACTTGATGATAAAGAAGAAGAATATAAGTAAGTCAAAAGTTTAAGTCGTAAAGTCAAAAGAAGCAATATTGTCAAGAGCTGTTTAAAAACAATCTATTACTTCAGATCAAATAATTTTAAAATGCGACATTAGAAGATGACTGTTACTTAATTAATAAGTATAAAATCATAATTTTATTTATACAAGGAAGGAAAATTGAGAAATTAACCAGAATGTTTTTAAACCAAGCTGATAAAAATACTTAAATGTTAAATAATAAATTTATAAAAAAATTTAACTATAAGAAGCTCATCAAACTAAAAATGAATCTATATTAATTGTCTCTGGGTTTGCACCTGTAAAGCTAATTTAAACACAAAAGGTTCAAAGTCTCCAACTTTAAACTAAATTTATTTAAAAAATACAATCAAAACCTCTTCCTCTTTTAACACCAACCCTGTTAAATATTCTACTTTCAGAAATTGTAGAAACTTTCAAGAATAAAAATTCTAAAAACTTTTGAACTTTAAAAAATTAGGAATACTATCAAAATTTCTAAGGAAAAAAATCTTTCTTTTAATAGATATTCAAAATAAAACAAACAATAACAATCATAAAAAAACCTTATAGTCAGTCACACAATAAATAAAAAAGCCAATAGCAACAACTATCAGCTTTTTTAAATAATCCTAAAAAAATTTAAGATACTACAAATTCATCAATCGGTACCCTTGCTTTTTTTAATTGGCTAAACACATCATTTTCTGAATCTCTATACCCTAGCGACAATATTACGACACTTTTTAATCCTTTTTGTTTCAGGTTTAAGAGTTCATCAAATTTTGCATTATCAAATCCTTCCATTGGTGTTGTATCTACTCCGAGTTCTGCCGCGGCGATCAAGGCAGTTCCTAATCCGATGTAGGCTTGTTTGGATGCCCAGATAAAGTTTTCTTCCCCGGTACGATTTAGTAAATACGATTCTAATAAATTTTTAAATTCTTCGAGAGCTTCTTCAGGAATCTCTCTTACAGTAGCTGTATTTTTAATATAGCTTCCTATACGCTCTTTAGTCACATTATCAAAAGCGGCAAATACCAATAAATGTGATGCTTGGGCAATCTGAGAATTAAAAGAACCTTCACCTAATTTTTTTTGTAATTCTTTATCATTCACTACGATAATTCTAAAAGGCTGAATTCCTGTTGAGGTTGCAGCTAGATTAATAGCTTCTGTTATTTTTTCTACCTTATCGTTACTAACAATTTCAGTATTATATTTTTTAACAGCGTATCTCCAATTAAGTGTTTCTAATAATTTCATTTTTATAGATTTAAATTTATTTACCAAAAGTATTGTATGTTTGCTATACAAAAGTCAGTACTATACTTTTGTATAGTACTATCCAGGAGTATAGTGACTTAAAAACCAATGATATGGAATTAGAAATTGCACATGATGCTACAAGTTGCTACGGGATATTACAACCGGTTTCTGACGCTCTTTATATTTTAAGCGGAAAATGGAAACTGCCAATTCTTATTGCACTACGTTTCGGAAACAAACGTTTTGGACAACTTGCAAGAGAAATTCCAAACATTACGGAGAAAATGCTGTCTAAAGAATTACGTGCCTTAGAAATCAATCAATTGGTTAAAAGAACCGTCTACGACACTATTCCGGTAACAGTAGAATATTCGCTTACAGAATATGGCTTTTCTCTGGATAAAGTGATTGCTGAACTTGCCATTTGGGGAATTGAACACAGAAAATTATTGATTGCAGAAAATAAAAATGAGGATTGAAATAGTATATTAATTAGAAGCGAATCAAAAGCTTCAAACACAATCTCAACACCCTTTCCTATCTTCCCATCGACCTTTTTAATACTCGTACTTTCAGACATCAGAGAAAAACTCAATTTAGTACCATCACACTAATTGAAATTCCGTAAACCCGGGAATCTTGTGAAACAGGAATACGATCAGCACTTTTAAGAAGAAAACAGGCTTCCTCTAAAGAGATATTCGGAATAAAATAAACAGTGTTCATATCATAATCGCTTCCGTTTTCGATAAGGATTGCTCCATTTTTATATACGTAGGAATTGGAAGAAGCATTGTCATTTTTAGGATCCGGTTTATTAGTTTTTGATTTCATCATTTTAAATTCCTGATCAAAATAAGATTTACTTAATTCAAACCCCGTTTTATTTGAGATAAATAGGCATCAAAAACATAACCTACTTTTCCGTCGTTGCTTTTTACTTTTACCCAAAAACCGAATAAAGTAAATCCCTTAAAATCATCTTCTGAATCTTTTGTTGGTTTAATTTCCAGAATTGTATAGGTTGTTTTTCTTTACATTATCATCAATAATGATACATTCTTCACCCGCGTTTAATACCGTTACCATTTTACTTTAGCTTTTGCATCAGCATATATTTTAACTTCTGCTGCACTGCAATTGGATACTATATCTCCCTTTTTGTATGAATCACTATTTATGAGATACAGTTCTTTATTATAAATTTTATTAATGAGTGTCAAAAATTATTAATTTGATTAATAATAATTATCGCTATAAATTTGTCCTATCAAAATCAAACAACTGATTTTAAAAATTAAAAAAAACAACTTTAAAAATTAGCAATCATGAAATTTACAAGAAGAGCAAACGCAAACTGGAAAGGTACAGGAATGGACGGAAAAGGAACTATCAGTACACAAAGCACTACACTAAACGAAGCACAATTATCTTTTAAAACCCGTTTTGATCAAGGTGTTGGAACCAATCCTGAAGAATTAATCGCAGCGGCACATTCTGGATGTTTTACAATGCAACTGAGCTTTTTACTGTCTGAAGCCGGTTTTGTTCCGGAAGATTTAGATACGGTAGCCAAAGTTACTTTTGAAGACGGAACTATTACTTTAATTCAATTAGAACTGACCGGAAAAGTGCCCGGAATTTCTGCAGAAGATTTTCAGCAAGCCGCTCAAAAAGCAAAAGAAATTTGTCCGATCTCAAAACTTCTTAATACTGAAATCACATTAGCTGTAAAATTGAATTAAATTTCAAAAATCAATACCAATGGCAATAAAATCAAAAATCGATTTAAATAATCTAAAATCTAAAATTACAATGAAAACAAAATCTATATCTATAAAAGAACAATTGAAATCTTATTTCCTGTTCGCAGCTTTAATCTTTAGCTTTTTATTCGCAACAGCAAATGCTAACGCACAAAAAGCAACAACGCCTCAAATTAAAAATGTTGTCTTAGTACACGGTGCATTTGCAGATGGCTCCGGATGGCAGGGTTTATATCAAATTTTGACTAAAAAAGGATATAATGTAACAATTGTTCAAAATCCTTTAAGCTCTCTTGAAGATGATGTTGCTGCAACAAACTTAGCTTTAGACAAACAAGACGGACCTACCATTTTATCGGGACATTCCTGGGGCGGCACTGTTATTACCGAAGCCGGAAATCACCCAAAAGTTGCGGCACTAGTTTACATAGCCGCTTTACAGCCTGATAATGGCGAAAATTCTGTTCAATGGCTGCAAACAGCCCCTCCTGCTCCTGAAAATGGTGTGCTGCCTCCGGATGACAAAGGAATTGCGTATTACGATAAAGCTAAATTTCACGCTGGTTTTGCAGGAGATTTGAGCAAAGAGCAAGCTGATTTTATGTATGCTTCGCAAGGTGCTTTTCATGCTAAAGGATTTTTAACGCCCATTACAAAAGCGGCCTGGAGAGACAAACCTTCTTACGGAATTGTTGCTACTGAAGATAAAAGTATCAATCCTGATATTGAACGTGCAATGTACAAACGTTCTAACACAAAAATTACAGAGATAAAAGGAAGCCACGTTGTTTTTATTTCTCAGCCAGTAAAAGTCGCCAATGTGATTATTGAGGCATCGAATTTCAAAAAGTAATTTAGTTGAATTTCAATAAAAAAATTCCAAATTCCAATTGTAACAGATTTAGAATTTGGAATTTAAAATATTGGAATTTTAAGAATACTTGCTTACTTCTTTCACAAAATAAGGCGAGTCGTTCCAGCGGATTTTTCGGTAGCTGAAGTTTTTTTTGAGAGCATCCGGAAGGCAATTCCAGATCGCTTCGTTCATTTTTTCGAGTAAAAGTTTTTTTGAGAACGAATCTGAAACTACCAGACTAATTTCTCTTACCGGAACAGGCTCTTTAAAAGGTTTAAAAAGAGTTGACGATGCTTCGTTTACTATAGAAAGCTGCGGAATAATGGCGAATCCTAATTGTGCGCGAACGAGATTTTTTAAGGTTTCTATCGAGCTGATATCATACGTAAACTGCTCTTTTATTTTATCTGAGTTTTTTAATCCGCAGATATCTAAAAGCTGAGCGTTGTAACAAAATTCATGATGAAGCAATAACAATTCTGTTTTGTCAGTAGGCTGTAATTCATAAAAATCTGCTGTAGCCATGGGATGCTCATCATTCAGGTAGGCCACAAAAGGTTCCTTAAACACAGGATGTTCGATTAAATTGGCATTTCCAGTTGGTGTTGCCATAATCGCAACATCTATTGTTCCTGTTTCCAGATCTTTCATCAGCTGTCCCGTATTCGATTCCCGAATGATGAAACGGACATTTGGCGTCGCTTCTTTCATCGCCTTAATAAATAACGGAATTAAATAAGGTGATAAAGTCGAAATAATTCCAAGCTTTAACTCCCCTTCCAGCAGATTTTTTTCGTTGACCACAAAATCCCTAATTTCATCAGCTTCACGCAGAATTTTTTTGGCTTTATTAATGATTTCTGTTCCAAGTAAAGTCGGTGTTAACGGCACTTTATTGCGATCAAAAATTTTGATTCCGATTTCTTCTTCGAGATTTTTTAGCTGAATGGTAAGTCCCGGCTGTGTTACCATACACACTTCTGCTGCCCTTGCAAAGTGGCGTTCTTCGTCTAAAGCTACAATATATTTTAACTGCTGAATGGTCATTACTTATAATTTTATTTTATAAAGATAAGTAAATATCAATTTAAATTATAAAAGTAAGAGGTTTTAACCGCAAAGTTCGCAAAGCTTTGTAAATATAACTTTGCGCTCTTTGCGTACCACTTTCGCCTTTGCGGTAAAATACCAAAACTAATGATTTTAAAGCCCTATTGGGATTTTTTTCAATGGATAGTATCGGTTTTTTTTTTCGGGGAAAGTTTTACTTCTCTTCTTCACTCTTTAATTGTAAAGCTCTCTGCAAAAAGCTCTGGTGTAGTATTTTATTTTCGGCTTCATTAATCGCCTGAAGCAAATTATTCTGATTATCGGCTATGTCCTTCAAAACATTTGTCATAACTGCCCAAACAGGTTTCATTATTTCAATAAGCTCCTTTCCTTTTGCAGTCAGCTGCAGCAGTCTTTTACGTTCGTCAATTTTGTCTTTTTTAGAACGAATGAGTTTTTGTTTTTCTAATTCTTTCAATAAACTGATTGTTGAAGGATGTGTGTAACCAATTTCATTGGCAATTTCTACAACACTCAAAACCTCTTTATGATATAGGGTATAGATTACAGGAAACCATTTCGGCTCAAAGTCAATTCCGTATTCTTTATAAAGCAAAGCTCCGTCTTTACGCAATTGCTCGCTCAAACGCTGCAATCGCGTTGAAAGGGCTAAAATTCCTGATTCATCAATTATATTCATTCTTCTTATTTTAAAGTTAAATGACGGAAAACATGGTCTGGTTTCATTAAAGGAAATTTCTCCGGAAGCAATTCCTGTTCGATGGCAACAAAATGATTTCGTTCATAAAAACGCAATGCCGCTTCTAGTTTAGAAATGGTTCCTAAATATATGTCATCGATTTCGTTTTCTTTACAAAACTGAATTAAAGTGTCTAATAATTTTTGTGCAATAGAGAATTCTTTTCCGCGATATTCTTTCTTTACAAACATTTTTCTTATCGCTGCCGCTTTTTGATCAAACTTTATCAAGGCAATTGTACCTACTAGTTCATCTTTTACAAAAGCACCCCAAAAACCTCCGCCTCCGGCATGATAAAAATCCTTTATATTTAATAAATCAGGCTGGTCTTCGATAGTAATAGGAACATTAAATTCTTTCTGCTGAATACTTAATATTAAATCTATAGCAGCTTCTGAATATTCATTTCCGATTGGAATAATTAACGGTTTCATATCTTCTTTTTTAAAAAACAAAACTACGTAGTTAACTACATAAAAGCAAATTTATTTTAATTTTATTATTGTTTAAACCTTCCAACTTTTAATTATCCCGTAGTTTCTTCTAAAGACCGTTTAAAATCTGACTGAATTAGAACAAACATTCATTACTGTTATTATAAAAGATAGTTATTACTATTATTTTTAGAAATTTTAGTGAGTTTTGAAATTCAAAAATTCTAAAGGATTTTTTTTTTAAATAGTAAATATATGTAAACAACTGTATATCTGATTAATAAAATGATTCTTGCTGTAGGAAATTGAATAAAATATAGGTGTGTAAAAGTTAAAATAATATTTGAATGCTCTTTTTATTAGGTAAGATTTTTGTTTTTTAGTATTTTTGCAACCCTTTTTTAAAAACTATTATATCGCAATGGGATATTCAAATAATGATTTAATGCGTTTTTTAGATGCGCAAAACAAACTTTATCTTACTGCTTTTTCTGAAATTGAAAAAGGGAAAAAAGAAACCCATTGGATGTGGTTTATTTTTCCGCAGATAAAAGGATTAGGCACCAGTGATAATTCTGTTCTCTATGCCATTGCAGATCTTACGGAGGCTGCAGAGTTTTTAAATCATCCTATTTTAGGAAAACACCTTATCGAAATTTCTGCGTTACTTTTAACTTTCAAAAGAAAATCAGCAGAAGCCATTTTTGGAGATTTAGATGCCCGAAAACTATGCTCTTCTATGACTCTTTTTTCACTGGTCGAAAATGCAAATCCTGTATTTCAGGAAATCATCGATGCTTTTTTTTCAGGAAGACCTGATTCTGCTACATTAGCTATTATCAATACAAATACTGAAGCTATCGAAACTGAAACAGTCTAATTTTATTCATTTTCCTGTTTTAATTTTTATTTCACCTGTCATAAGCATTCTTTTGTACGCCATTATTTTAACATTCTAACATGTGAACAAACGGCAAAGTAATACTATACTATTCATAGTTTTATCTAACTCTTAAATCAGCGACACTTCTGCAGCTTTTAAGGAAATCTTTAGTTAGTTTAATTTTGTTACAATTTAGAACTGCGCCTTTATTAAAATTGTTATTATCTGTATTAATTTTGCCTATTCGGACAGCAAGTAACAAGAAGCCGGTTCTGTTTTAGAATAGAAGATGAAAAAGACCGAATATGCCATAGTAGATATCGAAACCACAGGCGGCAATGCCAGTGGCAGCCGTATTACAGAAATTGCTATCATTATCCATGACGGAATAAGCGTGACTGATAGATTTGAAACCCTGGTTAATCCGCAAAAAGAAATTCCTGTTCCAATTTTTGCACTTACAGGTATTAACAATGAAATGGTGCGTCATGCGCCTATTTTTGATGCTATTGCGGAACAAGTACTGGAAATGCTTACTGATCGAATCTTTGTTGCACACAATGTTAATTTTGATTATTCATTCGTTCGGCATGAACTTGAAACTGCCGGATTTAGCTGGAAAGCAAGAAAATTATGTACTGTTCGCGCTGCCAGAAAAATAAGACCAGGATTTAGTTCGTATAGCCTGGGAAAACTCTGCCAATCGTTAGAAATTCCATTAGAGAACCAGCATCGTGCCGGTGGGGATGCAGATGCTACCGCGATATTATTTTCAAGATTATTGAAATGGGATACCGAAGGACTGATAGAAAAGATGGTCAAAAACACGTCATTAGACCAACGCCTACCTCCTAACCTTCCACCAGAAGATTTTGACCGATTGCCTGAAAAACATGGTGTTTATTATTTTTATAATCAGGTAAATAAAGTGATTTACGTGGGTAAAGCGATAAATTTAAAAAAACGAGTCGCTTCTCATTTCAGCGGGCATAAAATTACGCCGCAACGACAACATTTTCTACGGGATATTTACGCCATATCTTTTGAAGTATGTGCGACTGAACTCATGGCTTTGCTTTTGGAGTGTTCTGAAATAAAAAAACTCTGGCCTGCTTACAACAGGGCGTTAAAACGATTTGAACCCAAATATGGACTTTACGAATATGAAGCCCGTAGCGGATACAAATATCTGGTAACCGGAAAGCTGAATAAGTTTCAAGGCTGCATCGAACATTTTAATACTATACATGAAGGCATAAACATGCTCATTAGCCTTAAACAGCAATTTGAAATTGATAACAGGTTTTGCAGATATGGTATTTCAACTGCTGGAGAAAATTTTCCGATTAGTGATTTTACAGATTTACCCGATGTATGTAGCCATAACAAAAAAATCGAAAATGCGATTGATTATTTGGCAGCTAACAGATCAAGTTTTGCCATTATTGACAAAGGCAGATCGCCAGATGAGCGCAGCTGTATTTGGGTTGAGAATGGGCATTTTTATGGAATGGGTTATATTACATCGGATGTTGGATTTAAGGATCCTTCTGAAATAAAAGATTATGTGACGCCTTATAAAAGCAACCAATATTGTATGCACCTTATTAATAAATATGCACAAAAATACCCTGGAAAAGTTTTTATCAAAAAAACCAGCTAATTTAAATTAAAACCCAACCTCGCTTTAAAGCATTTAATCTCATATAGCATTTTAAAACACTATAAACATGCGAATTAGATAACATTTTCAAGTTTTTATATAACCCAAAAAATTTAAGGTACCGTATTTTTGAATAAATCTTAAAAAAGCTAAAAGCCATGGAAAATTTGAAAAAAAATAAGAGCGATGATCTTCAGTCTGATTCCTTACACAGCCAAATTTGTTTAGCAGACAATATTGATTTTATTTACCGTAAATCCTATAAAGGAGATTGGGGACACTGGGATGATCTGCCTGATAATGCACCTTCTAACCTAAATCGCGCAGAGACAACGAGGAGTAGACAATTAGTCAAAGGAAGCGCAGGTCCGTATGAAAATAGCTACCTATAATGTAAACGGTGTTAATGGCCGTTTACCTGTATTACTTCGGTGGCTTGAAGAAGCTGCACCTGATATTGTGTGTTTGCAGGAACTAAAAGCACCACAGGATAAATTTCCCGAAAAAGCCATTCTTAATGCGGGCTATAATGCTATATGGAATGGACAAAAACAATGGAACGGGGTCGCAATTCTGGCCCGAAATATGGAAATTGAAGAAATCACACGTGCTCTTCCTGGAGATAACGACGACATTCAAAGCCGCTATATAGAAGCACTAATTAATGGAGTTGTAATCGTCTGTCTTTATCTTCCAAATGGTAATCCGGCACCAGGACCTAAATTTGAATATAAATTAAAATGGCTTAAAAGACTTTCTGATCGTGCCGAAACTTTACTTAGTTTAAAAATACCAGTTTTACTACTAGGCGATTTTAATGTCATTCCTACAGAATTGGATGTGTACAAGCCTGAAAAATGGATAAATGATGCACTTTTCAGACCAGAAGTACGAAAAGCTTTTAAAGATATTGTTTCTCAGGGATGGACAGATGCCGTCCGTACTTTATATCCTACTGAAAAAATTTACACCTTCTGGGATTATTTCAGAAATGCTTACCAAAGAAATGCCGGTCTTCGGATTGATCATTTTCTCTTAAGTCCTGAAATTATCAAAAAACTGATTTCTGCTGGCGTAGACCATCATGTTAGAGGCTGGGAAAAGACCAGTGATCATGCACCCGTGTGGATTCAAATTGATAAAATAAACTAAACAAAATTTTAAATTTACTTCTTGTTACTAAATATCGAATTTTTAGTTATTTCTCTACTATAACAAAACCTGCAATAAATTAATATAGCAGGTTTTTCTGAATCAATAATTACTTATAAAAGTAATGAATGAACAATAATAGATTAATCTATTTTCTTTAATAATTTATGGCATTACCGTATCTTTTTTTACCATGGTTGTATCAAGAGATACAGTAGAGGTATCAATAGTAGTCATAGCAGTATCAACAGTAACTTCTGTTGAATCATAAGCAGTGTCTGCAGGAATTGTATCCGTTTTTTTACACGAAAATGACAATCCAGCAATAACAACCAGCAAGGCAATTTTGGTTTTGACAAGTGTTTTCATAATAATATCTTTTTGATTAATACTATTTCAAATTTAAGTTTTGTGACAATTAAATTCTTACATAATTATTTTTAAATTTTACAAAAAACCCCATTTAAAACATTATATACTAACATGTTACTGTTTTTAACTAATCAAATAAAAATCAAAATTAATCGGCTTTATATTTATTATTCCAATATAACATTAATAGTAAGGTGACAATTATACAGGAAGCGGTTCCTTCAAAAAAGAGACAAAGTGAATAGGTTTCAACAGATGGATCACCTCCAAACATGAAAGCCTGAGAAAGCGATTTTACATATAGATCACCACCTCTTGCATAACTATAAATCATCAACGCAATAATACTAAGTACTACACCGGTAAATGATGTAATCATAGCTGAAATTGCATTAGGCATAAAACTGTTTTTACCTTCAGCAAGATTCATTTTTAAAGTTGTATTTACCCCATAAAAAATGAAAAGAACATTTAATAAACGCAGATAGAATAAATGGGAAAGATTCAAAACTTCCAATAACAGGAAAAAGAAAGCAATCCCTAAAAATATGTAAAAGCCATTGATTATTTCTTTTGATACTTTCATAATATTTCAGTTAAGTGAGAAAATAACTTGATTTTTAAATTTTCTCAAATAAAGTAAAAAATATAGAGAAACCTGTTTCAATATTTCATATTAAAATTACAATATTCACATAGTTAATTACTTGATAATGATTAAATTACATAATAAAAAAATAAATTTTTTCATAATATAAAGCAAATCAGATGATGAAGAATATATTATGCAAAAACAGATTTTTTTAAGAGGTAAATTTATTTCTCTTTTCTTTTTAAGCGAGATGGAAATTATACAACTCATCTTAAAAATTATGTAAATATTATCTAAACCAAATCATCAATTTTAGTGTAAATATTAAAAAAGATTTTCAGAAGATATATTTTTTAAAAACAAACAATTTTAACTATAAATCTTCGAATTATTTAAGTAATTAAAAAAGATAACATTGGAAAAAGTTAAGATTCAAGGATTAAAAACAACTTTAAATTACCTGCAAAGCAAACAGCTTGAACTAAAGAGACAAGAAGGAAATGATACACGAAGTATTGAATCTATAATAAAATATTTAAAAAAAGATATGATACATCGCTATGGTTTAGCTGAATATGATTTATCAATTAAAGCAGATATCAAAAACACAGAGAATTTTATTGTCAGTGTTAAAAAAATTATTTCGATTCACTCCGAATCGGTTTCTGAGTAATTCATGTTTTTCTCTATAATTTACTTTTCTTTATAACTGCTTAAAAAAGTTAAAAGCCTTATATTTACTTTTTGGCTGACAGAATGCCTTCCCAAATAAATTATGAAGCGCTAACCAACAAATCTTAAGCAACCATAAAGATGGAAAATCCCCAAACTATACAAAAATCATTACCTCTCGTTGATAATCCAGTACCCAATAATCAAATAAGGAAAGCTGAATTATTACCGGACTCTGAATCCCGATTAGATTCCATGGAGATGAAAGAAAAACCTATAGCCGATTCTGATATTCCATTTAGAGATATGACGGATGTTGCCAGTAAAAAGAGAAGTATTCATCAACTCATTGCTATACTGAATGTTGAAAATAATATAAGGTATCAAAAAACAATAGAAGATACGTATTGTAATGTGTACTCTTATGATTATTGTTATTTTTCCAAAGTATATCTCCCAACGGTTTGGTGGACAGCTGAATCTCTTGAAAAAATACTACAGGGACAAGAAGTTGAAGCTATTTTTGAGCAGACTGTAGATCGTATTTACTCCAGTGCTATACACGATTGGTTTTTAGAATGGGGAGCGAGTTTTGGCTGGAAAAGAATGCATACTGCTGATGAGATTCAGAATAAAGTGAATGAAAATGGCGGAATTGGAATAATTTGTGCCAAAAGAAAAGAAAAAGGGCTCTCCGGACATATTGTTCCTGTTATTCCCGAAACAGATTTGCATAAGGCCTACCGCCAAAATGGTGTAGTGATATATCCTCTTCAGTCACAGGCAGGAAAATTGAATTATAATTACTTTTCTGAAGTTAGACAAGACTGGTGGAATGATGAATTATACACTTCTTTTGTGTTCTATTATCATGAATAAATAAAACAATTTACCTTAATGTTAAAGCATGAAAAACTTAATTAATTTCATTCTGTTATCCACTTGGAAATGACAAGAAAATAATCTAATTTTGCAGTCTTGAAAAAACAGGAATAGCAAAATGTTACCATCAGGCTATTCATCTTCTTAAATTATTGATATAAAAGCAATTATTTGCAAATAGTAATTTTATAACCCCATTATAGAATAATATTTTATCACTCTTTCAGTCGATATAAGTGCAAAATTTCTAAGACATAAATACATTCCTAAATTTTAAAAAGTAAAATAAAACTTTTTTAATGGATGCAAAACAATGCTTATTCCATTAAATAAAAGTTTTTTGACTCTAATTCTGAACAGATTAGATTTGAATTTGCTAACAAAAAATTAATGCCTTTATAAATTATAATTTAATCATTAAAAGAAAATAGTATAAATGAAAGACAATCAGACCAAAAAATATTATTGGGGTATAGGATTAGAAAACGAAACCTACATGCAATTTGAAGAATCCCTAATAGTTTCTGGTGAATTTATACAGAAAAAAATTGGTTTTGAGAAATACAGTATCGACTATAGAAAATGCTACAAACCTGAAAGTCTTGCTCCTATTTTGAAAAAAGCTTTTGGATTGAATGAAAACTATAAGGTGAGCCGAATGATTAATAGCCATTCATTGGAAAAACTAGATGTAAACTATCAGCACAAAACATTATCACCTGTTAAACCGTTAATTGATACAGAAAATGGTGAAATAGTCGCTCAGCCACTTGAAAACCCTGAATATCTTGGAAAATCAATTATGGAACTTTTCCTTGAAGATCAGCCATACAATATTCAAAGTATGATTACCCAAAGAAACAAAACGATGGGTTCAGTACATTTTGACGGAGATTCTATTGAATTTGTAACTAAATATTTTGAAAATCGAACTATAGCCGATTCCTGCAAAGAATTAAAAGCGACCAAGAAATTATTTCTGGATAAGATTAACGAGTCGTCTGTATTAAATGGCAAATTAAATTTTCCGGATTACAACAATGGACTTAATATGTTTATGACAAATCAGGAAAACCTTGTTTTGTTTAATAATGGAACGTATCATTTTCACATTACTTTACCTTCATTAACAGAAGACAGCAGAATTGTTGATTACAATGATTTTGAGAAAACACATGCCAATGCTATTTATTTACTGCAATGGTTTGAACCCTTTTTTATAGCGACACTTGGAAGTCCTGACATTATGGGAGTAATCAGCGATAAGTACAGTCTGGATAAAAAATTTACTTTAGGTTCTATGCGAAATGCCATGTCGCGTTACATAGGTGTGGGTACTTACAACAAGGCGATGCCAAAAGGTAAAATCTTGACTTATAAAGTTGATGATTTTAGAAAATTGCTAAAATTTGAAAAAGAAGACAATATTTGGTGGCGCGATCAGATCGAAGCTGACATGGAGTATGAAATGCTTTCGGAAGTTGGTCTTGATTTTAATCAGGAAAAAATGTACCAAAGCGGTTTTGAATTCAGAAGTTTTGATGAGTTTCCGGCTGAATATTTAAATGATGTCCTTTTTTCTATTATTCTAATCTGTGAGCATTCTTTAAATCTGCCAGATGTTCAATGGGGGCATGATAGCAAAGTTTGGAATAATTTGGTTTTTAAAACTTTAAAAATGGGTTATGCAACTGAAATCAATGAAGCTGAAAAGAACGAAATTTTAGATTTACTGCAATTGTTAAATCCATCAGATTCAAATTATATTAAACTAAAATCTGAATTTGAAGTTTTAGTAATGCTGGATGAATTTTTCTTTAAGATTCTGGCTGTTTTACATGAGAAGTACAAAGACAATAATATCTGTATGGATGCGATGTATGGGCAAAAAACAAGTTTTCCTCCAAAATGGGATAACTTTAATAAATACCAGACAGAAAGACATTTGCAGCAAATAAGTTTATCCTGAGCGAAGCCGAATGGGACTCATTCTGGAAGCTTCTTAAATTTTAACTAACAGCTTTATTATAGCGTTACTGGTACATTATTTCTTTTTGAACTGCTTCTAATGATCAAATCAGATTCAATTATTTTAGTTATAATTTTATCACTTTCTGTATTCAATATATGGTCAAAATAAACCATTGCAGCCTGATATCCTAGTTTTTCACTATTTTGATCTACGGAAGAAATTGAAGGTGTAATAATTTCTGTAAAAGGTTCGTTAGCATATCCAAAAACACCTATGTCTTCCGGAATTTTTCGTCCAGATTGTGTTATAGCCAAAATAATCCCCAAAGCCTGTAAATCTGATATAGCAAGAAATGCATCAGGCGGTTCAGGTAATCCCAAAAGTCTCAGGGCTGTTTGAAATGCTGCTTCTTTACTGATATTATCATCTACAATAAAATCATCCGGAACCTTTATTCCGGCTTCGTTAATTGCTTTGATAAAACCTTCTTTTCGATGCAGGAACAAATCCATGTGCAAAGGACCTCCAATAAAAGCAAGACGTTGATAACCTTCGTCTATCATGCTTTTTGCTGCTTTATACGTGGCCTCTTTATTATCATTTATAACCCTGTGACCAGGAAAATTTTCGTCACATCGATCAAATTGGATAAGGTTGATTTTATGCTCTAAAACCTGTTCCAAAACTTTTGCGGACTGGGTTTCTTTTGACAGTGAAATTAAAATACAGTCAACATTCTGATGAATCAGTGTTTCTATAGCAGCTTCTTCAATATCAGATTTTTCGTGAGACTGGCAAATAATCAAATTGTGTTTGTTTTCAGTACATGCTTTTTCAATACCGGAAATGGCATCCGAAAAGAAATTCTGATTAATATGAGGCACAATTACACCAAGAGTTCTTGAGGAACCCCGTCTTAAATTTGCAGCCTGGGTATTATGTTTGAAATTAAGTTCAGCCGCTTTTTTTAAAACCGACTGCCTTACCTCTTCCCTTACCCCCGGCTTATTATTGAGGGCTTTGGAAACATAGGATACAGATAGTTCTAGTTCTTTTGCTAAATCGTATATGGTAATTCTTTTTGTGCTCATACTGCAAATATATCTTAAAAGTATGTAATTCAATAAAACTATATTAATTTGATAATTTAAATCCTAATAAAAGTTGTTTTTTATATCAAATACTACAATTTGTATGTTTTTTTATTATTTATAATTATCATATTATTTGTAATTTATTTTCAAATATTTAAATTATCAGTCTTAGGATACCATTATTTAACACTTATAATTAACGGCTTCTTTATTTCCTTAGAAAAATTTTCCAGGTATTCGAACCATTTTTTAGCATCAGTAATTTTTCCGGCTTTATCCCAGGCAGCCCCTGTGTAATAAACGATCGGTTCATTGCTTGTAGCTGTTGTTTTTGCTAAGAGCTGAATTTTATCTGACCACATACCTGTAACCGGCGTTGTTAATATTGAGCCTATAGCGGTGGTACCATTTTTTTCAGAAGTCGGCTCCCAATATGCCATAATTCCTTCTTGTTCATTTAATGAAATATTTCCGGCTTCACCTCTTCTGCTAATTCCTACCACAACGGGAATTGTTTTATTATCCTCAAAAGTGTAGACATTTTCTATCCGGTTAAGTTGTGAACCGGCTTCCAATGTTATTTTTTTTGTTACTCTAATTTTTATTCCGCCTGCATCCCAATTATCATATATCAATTGAAATGTAGAGCGTAATGGGCCATTGTCAAGTACTTTCCATCGATGATAATTTGCTGAATATCTAATAGTATCTTGTACATAAGGCGCCATATTTCCTGCACCTAATGAATGCCCTACCTGATAATAATCCAGACCGTCCCCATGGTCTGTATGATAATCTGCCAGTTTATAGCGTTTGTTGATAATCATTTTATTAGTGCGTTTTACCCAGACATCAAAGCCGTAAGCATCTTCGTTTGATCCCTCGATTGCTTTACCGTAAGTACGAAATGCAATTAGATCATTTTCCCATGCAAAATCATCTTTACGTTCCGGAACATATCTGGCATAGGTTTTTACCGTAAAAGTTTCCGGTTTTCCACTTTGTATAGAAAGAATCAATTTCGATTTTGCTTTCACATCAACCTGGACAAGTAAATTTTGGATCGCGGAGTTACCTTGATGCTCTAATTGAAAAATGACTTGCTTCTTTGATTTTTGATTAATTACAACAAAATCTGAAGTGTCTATTTTAGGGAAACCATTTAAAATGGTTTCCCAATTTATTGCCACAACAGCTTCTTTTCGATCTAAAGCCGAATTATTTTCAATAATTACAGTTGCTTTTGTTTGTGCCAAAAAAGGTACAGGCATTATAAAAACAAAGCAATAAAAGAGTTTAATAAGTTTCATGAATATTCTTTTAAATAATTTGGAAGTATCAATTCTAAGTTAATTTTACGTTTAATCTTTTTCATTTTGCATAAAATCCGGAAAACCGCTTTTTGTCCAATTTACAATACGTGCGCGTGCAGCACGATTTTTATCTGATAACTCATGTCCCTGTATTTCTTTGTAGTCACGGGCATGATAAATCATTATCGTTTTTTTTCCATCTTCAGAAGTCGTAAATGAATTATGACCAGGACCGTATCTTTTTAAATCTTCACTGGTATAGAAAACAGGTCCCGGTGACTTGTTCCAGTTGGCAGCATTCAACAAATCTGCGTCTTCATTAGCCCACAACAATCCCATACAATAATTATGATTTGTTGCACTGGCGGAATAAGTAACAAATATTCTGCCGTCTTTTTTAAGTACAGCAGGCCCTTCATTTACATTGTATTTTATTCTTTCCCAACTGAATTCCGGCTCGGTTATAATCACTTCTGGCCCTGTAAGTGTCGTTGGACTTTTCATTTCAGATACAACTAAAGCCATTCCGCTATTGCCTCCTCTTACATTTTGTGCCCATATTAAATACCTCTTACCGTTGTGCTCAAAAGTTGTGGCATCTAAAGAAAAGGATTCTTTTTGTGTTTTTATTTGTCCTTCTTCTGTCCATTTACCCTGCATCGGATCTGATGATGGATTTGATAATGCATACATTCTTATATTCCAAATATTTTCTGCTTCTCCTGCAGCAAAATAGATATACCATTTTCCATCTATTCTATGCAATTCCGGCGCCCATATATGGCTGCCCATAACGCCTGTTTCATGTTTATGCCAGACTTCTTTTTCCTTGGCTTCTTTTAAGCCGTTAATGCTATTTGCTTTTCGTATTTCAATTCGATCATATTCAGGCACTGTAGCTATTAAGTAGTATTCACCAGAATCAGTTTTATGCACCCATGGATCTGCACGCTGTTCTGCAATTGGGTTATTGAATTCAACAGATTGTGAATAGCTTTGGAATGAACATATAGTTGCCATTATAACCAAAGTATGTATTCTAATTAATTTCATGGTTTCATTTCTTTTTCTATTCGTATGTATATTCAAGATTAATTACAAGCTGAACGTATTCGAAGCCCTTTCCTGGTAAATAACCTTCTAATTCACTCAGTATTATACGTAAACTAATTTGTTTAATGGTTACTTTTAATTAAAATCAATTATTTTCTTTGTTCCATTATTTAATTGAATTGCAACTTTTCCATTTGTCTGTTCCGAAATTCTTAGAGGAACCAACTCCTTATCCTTCCATTTTTCACCGGATTTTTTCCAAAGCATCAAAGTGGCAAAAAGATTTGATTTTTTTGAATCATTTATAATATTGATCACACTACTTTCATTACTCTCCGGGTTTAATCCTTTTGCTTTTACAACTTCTGTTTTATCCCATCCTAAGATTGGAATCATTGCTAATTGATATTTACCATTATCAATAATGGTTATCTCATAGCCTTCAATATTTTTTTTAATAGTAACAATTTCTTTATCCAATTTTGGTAAAGCATAATGACCTAACCGTATTGCAATTGGTTTGTCACTATTATTTTTATCGACTCTTAAAATTCCGTTAGGCAAAGGAATATCTGCTAAATTAAACCTAATATTTTCATCGGTTTCCAAAACTACATTTCTGTAATAGACACCGTTTTCAAACTTATTAAAAGTATACAATCTAAAGGCTTCCCACTGGTTATTTTTGTTTTTGACAACATAATTCATTGCTACTTCTCCATTTTCTCCATCAGCCTGCCACGGAAAAGCACTATTATAGGAAAGTCTGTTGTAGTTTTCTGTTGATCTGAATTTTTGCCAGTCGCTGCTTACTTTTTCATGACACCATGCCCTTACTTCAGAAGCACCAATATTAGGATAATCTGTAATTAAAATATTAGAATCTCCCTGATATTTATTGTAAACTTCGTCTTTTTTAAATTTTGTATCCCAATCACCATTATTTTCTTTTGCATTCCAAAAAGGATTGTCATCCGGAAGGAGTAAACCTAAAAATATTTTTCCCATCCAATACACGCTTCCCCTGCAGCTGTAAATTTGGACAGCAGGTTCAAAAGCACCGTAAAATCCGAGTGTTGGAACATTGTCTTTTATAAAATCAGGATGCGTTAAAAATTGCCTGATTACTCCTGATGAAATTCTTCGCATCCAGCCATAATTTATATCTGGATCGTTTTGAAATCCCATTAAAGGAAAAGGAACAACTGCACCGGTTCTGTAGCTTATACTCCTTCCCCACATAATCATTTCGCCGTCTTTACTAAACAAATACGGATAATTATCTTTTAAATCAATAAAATTAGCTGTAAACTTACTAGCAATGTCAGGATAATGCTTTTTACCAAAAAACTCAGACCAAATCGTGCCATACATCTGAAACGCCCACATACTATAATAATCATAGGCAGGACTATCATTGTACCAGCCATTTCCTCTATAATGCTTCAGTGATTTTTCTAAATACGCAACCAGTAATTTTTCATTAACGTCATATCCTTGTTCTTTAAAAAAACTCAGCACAAAAATGTTAAAAAACTTCCAGTTAGAATCTACTGTAGGGCCATCGCCATAGCTAAGCATTATTCTAGCCAGTTCATCTTTTTGATTTTGTGGCAATTGCTTCCATAAAACATCCGGATTTGTAAGCATCGAAAGTGCCAAAGCACCAAATTCAACTAATTTTTGATTTGGGCCGCCATTTTTAGGACGAGACTCAATATAAGACGGACTCTTTTGGTCTGTCAATTTTCCTATCTGATACCTGTAATAATCTGCTACTTTAATGTTATTGATTACTAAAGACGGATTTTCTTTTAATAATGGGGAGGCTATAAATAAAGTTCTGCAGAGTCCTTCCAGTTTTTCTGTTGGAATCTGGTTTTCATTAACAGGATAGCTTTTTCCTTCTTGCTTAGGAAATTTCATCGGATCATCTAAAGTATGAATATAACTAAACGCACCCTCCAATAAATAAAGAGCAGCATCTTTCCAATGCTGTTTTGTCATCCCTGTGCATGGACTAATTTTATAATCAGGATTTTTTATCTGAAAAGTATTAGATGTATTTTCTTTTTGCTGTGAAAATAAAGACACACTGAAAATACCGGCTAAAAGCATTGCTATTTTTAATTGATTCATTTCTCAAATAATTTTGTAATTTTTGGATACTTAAAAAAGTTATACGCCAAAAGTGTAAAAACAACACTTTTCAAATATATGACTATTACTTATAAATTTCTACCTTTTTAAAAATATATAGCGCATTTAATAGTTTATTTAGTTTGCTAATGTTTCGAGA
Organism: Flavobacterium sp. W22_SRS_FK3; assembly: GCF_052113665.1. Lineage (NCBI taxonomy): Bacteria > Pseudomonadati > Bacteroidota > Flavobacteriia > Flavobacteriales > Flavobacteriaceae > Flavobacterium > Flavobacterium sp. W22_SRS_FK3. The sequence goes on from NZ_JBGQOF010000005.1 coordinate 88,524, forward strand.
TTCCATTTATCAAACCACTTTAAAATTGGTTTTTCTTCAGTAATTTTAATTGGTAACCAGATATAAGTACCATCAATAGGATTTTTTGGATTCCATCGATCAGCCATAAAAATAAACTGGTCCTTTTTACCCTGAACAGAAAAAATATATGTGCTTTGTGAATGAAATGTCAGGTCAGCATCTTTGCCAACACATGGGTTCCCTAAAGCTTCCCATGGTCCCCAAATAGATTTAGACTTAAAGGAACGCGCTTCATTAGGATCCCAGCCAGTACAACCAGAGGTAATCATATAATAAATTCCATCTTTCTTAAAAACTGCGGGAGCTTCATTATGCCCAGCCGGCTCAACTCTTGTCCATTTTTCGGTAAAATCTAAATAATCATCTGTAAGTTCCGAAATATGAAGTGTCAAATTATTTTCAGAAGAATGAATCAGATACGCTTTGGAATCATCATCAACATAAATCGTCATATCTCTTGACATCTGGCCTTTATGAAAATCTTTACGAACCAGCATTCCGTTTTTTACAGCTTTCAGCCATTCAGGAGTCCAGGATTTCAAAGTTTGTTCATCTATCGAAGCGTTTTTAAATTTATCCTTAAAATCGATTGGCCAAGTTGCTTTATTAGGACGATATGATTTTTTGAATTCAAAAGGCCCTTTTGGAGTGTCACTTATTGCAACAGCTGCTTTTGCTGCATCATAGCCACACCCTTTCAGTTCTAAATGAAACCACATAACATATTTACCCATTTTTTTATTAAAAACAACTTTTGGACGTTCTATGATACAGCCTTTTGTAATTTCGGAATCCCGGTCCTCTTCTACTTTTAAAACAATACCCTCGTTTTTCCAATTGTACAAATCTTTTGAAGCATAACAGCTGACACCTTTTAAAGCGGTATTTCCTCCTTTGCCTTCCGTTTTAAATTCGCCATACCAATAATACGTTCCATCAGCAAAAAGAATTCCGCCTCCGTGAGCATTAATGTGTACTCCATTTGTATCTTTCCATTCTTTTCCGGGTGCAAAATGTTTGTTCTGACCGAAAACAAAAGAACATACAAAGCCTATAACTATCGAATATTTTAATTTCATTTTGATTGCTTTTTTTGATAAACCCTGATATAATCTATAATGTACTGTGACGGTAAATTATACGTTTTAAATTCACCGCCATTCATTCCTCCTACTGCCAGATTTATCAATACATAATGAGGCTGTTGGAAAGGCTTTATCTTTTGGCTTTTGTATTTTATTGATTCTGCAACACTGATTTCATTCAGTAACTGATCATCCACATATAATCTGATCCATTTTGCATCCCAGTCCATACGCCAGATATGAAATTTTTCTGCCCAGGCTTTATCTTTAAAATCACTCAGCATTTTTGTGGAACTATCCCAGACTGTTTTGGACTCATCTGATTTCCAGCAGGCATTTGCCAATATTTTTCCTGTATAATATTCCATAATGTCAATTTCGCCATTTGCAGGCCAGTTCCCTTCTATGCCCAAAGTCCAAAATGCCGGCCACATCCCTTTTCCAACAGGAATTTTAGCCCGCATTTCAAATCGGCCATATTGCCAGGAATGTTTTCCGCGCGTAATTAAACAGGAAGATGTCACTTTTATGGAATCTCTTCTTTTAGCCCAGTCCTTATGGGGTTTAGATATAAAATTTGGATTGGCTCTGCTTTCGTTTCTGGCTTCAATAATCAAAAAGCCATTCTTGCAATAAGCGTTCTCCTTTTGGTACCATTGCGCTTCCTGATTCCTTACAAAGCCCATTTCATAATTCCAGTTCTTTTCGTCAGGGATGCCGTTTACATTAAATTCATCACTCCAGACTAACTGAAACACTTCTTTTTTATGTGGTTTCTCTTTAAATGAAACGAAACTATACAGCAATGCTGCAACTCCTAAAACCAAAAATCTATTCCCTTTAAATTTCATTTCATTACCAATTTATAACTCTGATATTGTTCCTTTTAAGAAAATGGGGGATTGCTCAAAATCCCCCATTAACACTACAAGAAATAAAACCAAACTAACTTTATTTTCTAATTTTGCATACTCTATTTTTTGATAATCCTGATGGTTTTATCCGGATAAGACTGAAACTTTACAAAATATAATCCTGCGCTGTTATGCTCTAGATTCAGGTGAATTTTACCATTTTCAACTGCATAATCAGACTCCGAAATTACTTTTCCGTCTACGGTATAAACGGTAATTTTTTGGGTACTGTCTCCATTTGGAACATTAATATCCAACGGTCCTGAAGTAGGATTTGGAAAAGCAGTACTATTTTCTGCCCATCCTGACTGCGGTTTGTTTGTCGATAAGGTCGTATCAACGCTGCCGTAAAACTCAAGCTCTGCAATATTTCCATAACCTGTTGGCGTATACCAGTAGATATACCTGTATTTTGGAGTAGCCAAACCGCTGTCTGTTGCGAAAAGATCATTCGGGGGCGTGTTTGTAATTACATGTAAAACATCATAAACATTAAGATAATCCTCGCTATTCGAACCACGAATTTCACTTCCGGGCATACGATTACCAAATCCGTTTCTGGGAACATATCTGATGTCTGTTAAACTTGCTTTTTTATCCGTTCCGAAATCATATCCCAAATATCCTATGGCCGTTGGTCCATCCACGAAAGTGGTTATATCTTCATCAAAAGCTTTTTCGATTGTAAAACCACTATTATTATAAGATCCCTGATGCCCAATTATAGTTCCGGTAATTTTTTGCCCCGGAGCAGGCGTTGCACTTAAAATACCGGAATCAGGACCTTCACCTAAAGCGTTGAACGCCGATATTTTATAGAAATATGAATTTCCGTTTACAACCGATACATCCTGATATTCATTCGCAGTAACAGTTGCGATAACAGTAAATGGCCCTAAAGCTGAAGTGGCTCTTTTTACATAAAAACCGGCATCATACATAAAATCCCATTTCAGATTGACCCTTGCATCACCATAAGTCAAAGTTGCATTTTCAACTTCAAGCGGAATCGCAAATGCCATGGTCTTAACCTGTAAAGGAGAAGAATACGGGCTTTCACCACCTGTATTTACAGCTGCCAGTTTATAGAAATAGTCTTTATTTTCCTTTAAATTAATGTCATCAAAAGTTGTTTCTTTTAGATACACAGTTACATCTTCATAGGTGCCATTCACAGTTTCAGATCTTTTAATAGTATAAGATTCAGCTCCTGCAACTGCCGGCCATTTTAAATTGATGATTGATTTCGACAATGCCTTTCCTACTATATCTGTTGGTGTTCCTGCAATTGGTGCTTGCTCAAATATTAGTATTCCTGAATAGGCTGATTCTACATTGTCTTTACCCACAACTTTAATTCTGTATGCTGCTTTTGAATGAACTACATCAACCTGTTTAATAACTTTATAATCTGTTGTTTCATAAAAAACAGAGAAGTCATTTTCGCCGTCTAATTTTCTTTCAATAATATATTTATTTACTAAATCATGATTGTTACCTGTCCAATTTATCGTAATATTTGGATAGTCTGATGACAATTCATAACTGAGTGTTTCGACTTTTGTTTTCCAGGTTGGAATGTATTCCCTGTTTGAACTAAAGGCTTTTGCCGAAGCATTATTGGCATAATATTCTCCTGCAGGGGTTAAGACCACATAACTTGTAGCTGTACTTGAAATCACAGGAGCAGTTTGAAGCCACACATAATTTTGCCAGTTTGGATTTCTTGTTTTAAAGGCATCGTCTATGGTAACATACATTGCCCTTGCGTCCTGTACCCAATTGTATATGGAATAGCGTTCGACATAATCTGTAGTTTCCAGCAAGGTTAATATTGCGGCTAAATCATTTTTGTGTTTAACGGCATTTGCATCAGTCAATAAAGTTGGTCCATCAGGAAAATTATTACCTGTCCAGTTTGCCCCAACATTCCATTCTGTAATCCAAAGAGGTCTCTTGTATCTGTCGTATATATTTTGCAAATCACTTTTCCATTGTGCTGCAGTTTTATACCAATAGCAGTGAATCGCTACATAATCGATTCGGTAATTATTTGCCTCTGCCTGAGTCATAAAAGAACCCATCCACGGATTAAAAGGATCTGATGTTGCCGGAGAACCTAATCGTAATCCAGATTTCATAAGTGCCGGCCAGGAAGCTATAGCAGCTTCAACCGTCATATTTGCCTGATCAGGACGATCTGGTTCATTAAATCCTAAAAGATGTGTATAGCCTTCTTTTGTGTAGGCAGGCGTAAATGATGGCCAGAAATTGGTTTGTCTTATAGGTACATATTCTACATTTGGTGTCGTATCCATTCCGGTATTCCAGTTGTAATACCAGGTTATATTGGTTGCGTCCATAGCCTCAGTACTTCCACCTGCGAGTCCTTTTTTGTTGACTTCATGCCATTTCATTGTTCTGATAAATGAAATCGTTCCGTTTAAATTTACAGGTAAAACTGCGATTTCCAGATCCTGATTTTCTGCAATATAAACCCTGCTATATCCCGATCCGTCAGCATTTGTAGCAAAGGTTGCCATATAGCCTTTCTTTAATTTAAATGACCTGATTGTATTATCAAATGCGGCTAAATTATCATGTGGCGTAACAGCTGCATATTGTTGTGAAGTGCCTCCGAAATTTTCTGCTGTAAAAACTTCCAAAGGCATTTCATTCACTGAATAAGGAGCTACCACAGCACCTCCACCATAATTGGTCACCTGAGCATTAACTCCATTACCTGCCAGAACACCATTTATCGATATATATTGCAGGTAAGAACTAATTACTTCACTTGGTTTTTTATTTTCAAAATACAATCGTGAATTTGCTGAATTTAAATTGACTGTTGTATTGATTAAAGGATTGTAGGCATTTTTTAAATATAAAGAAGCAGACCCATTTAAAACAACGCTTGATTTTGCATAAGCACCCCCATTTACGCTGCTTGTAATTTCGGAAGTTATAGCAGAAGGGCTGATGATTTTTTCCGGAGCGTAAGCCGTATCTTCAAAAGTTACTGAACTAACGACCATATCAACAGCACCTGCATCATAATTCTTACCGATCACAATATTAGCCATTTGTTGTGTCTGAACTTTTAAATCTCCTATTCCAAAAAGCGCTTTATCTCCTGTAATATTGATGTAATAGGTACCTGCAGCCTGAGACTGGAACGAAACATCTCCTTTTCTTAATTTATTTACAGCTCCTGTTACAAAGTTTTTAGTAGTAATAATTGTTCCTGCTTCATTAGCCTCTGTTGAAACCGATACATTCATCTGGCAGCCTGGAACTAAATTTGAAATATACTCATACAGCCACGAAAACTGATAATCTTTTGATGCTTCAAGCTGTACCGGAAAAGAATAAACAGAATTCTCCTGAGTGCCATCCCATCGAATATACATTAGTCTTCCCGCATAATTTGTTCCGTCTGATTCTAATGCATGCCCTGCAGCTACGTCCATATACCGAACTCCGCTTGCTGCGTTTGCCGTATTAAAAATTGTTGAAGAAACAGAATTTGACCAGCCATAAGCTGTAGGATTTCCGGTATTGTCATTGGTAAAACCATCCCACGCATTGATTAAATTAGATGATTTAAGTGTTAAATCCCCCATTGCCATAAGTCCAGATCCTGCAGTAATGGTAATGTAAAATGTACCATCAGCAGTAGCTATAAAAGAAAAATCTCCTTTTCGTAATTTAGTAGCATTTCCGGTTATAAATGTTTTAGAAGCTATTGCTCCGTTTCCGTTTGGTGCAGCTGAAATAGCAACATTCATTGGAGTTCCAGGAGCTGAATTGGACACATATTCATAAATCCATGAAAATTCATATTTAAGATCCTTTTCTAATTTCACAGGGTAACTATAAGTTGAAGTCGAGTACGCGCTATTGTCCCAGCGAATGTACATGATCCTTCCGTTGTAAGATGTATTATTGGATTCGAATGTATGTCCGGAAGTTACATCCAAGTATCGAACACCACTAGTTGAGTTAGCCGTATTCCAGGGAAGACTTGCAGAAGTATTCGCCCAGCCATAATCATTTGGTTTGCCGGAATTATTTCCTGTAACTCCAGCCCATCTCCCCAAAAGGTTATCTGATCCGTATACAATTGGTGCTGCTAAATTATCAAATATAAAAGCAAGAGCTTTTGAACTTAAAAAATGCCCATCCTGATAAATATTTACAAGGCCATTTTTTACAGCATATCTATATGTTTGTTCCTGAGCATTATCAGCAGAACTACTTAAATTATCTATTGATGATAAAACAGTTGTGTAATTAAAAGTAGTTTTATCTAAAGAAGCCCTGAACCCAAGCCCTGCTGTATTTTTTACTTCGACATCCAATCCTCTACCCTGTACTGCATTGATTTTTGCTTTTAACTCCAGTGTAAACTCTGTCTGATTGGATAATGGAAATGTTATCACATCCGAAGTTGTACTATTGCTAAATGTATTTGAACCACTTAATGAAGTCGTTAAATTTACTTTGACTGGCAAATTAGGAGCCTGTGCCTGTATCCGGAATAAAAAGACCGATAGTCCGAAGAATAAAAAGGTGTATAATTTTTTCATATGAAGTCTTATTTAAAAATTGTTGAAATTTTTTTGTTTACATTTTTTAGTTAGTAACAAATGAATGTGATGCAGAAACCAAAAGGCTACTGCAAGTTTTTTAACCGTTAAATTTATTGATTCATGTGAATTATAACTGGACTAGAAAAAACAGGAAATCCAGTTTCATAAAGACCACCAGCATTATTTTTTGAAGAATAATGCCGTCGTGGTCAATACTTCTTAAACTATTAATTGAGGGGCAAAAACTAATTATTTTTTAAATTAATGTCGATGGTTTAAGCTTAAAACTTTAGTTAATTTTAGCTATCAGCTTCGTGGTATTGTACATTCAAATTAAATTTTTAGCATATTACAATACGCTTTCATCTGCAACAGCATCCTGCCATTTATCCCAAACCTTTAAGTTAGGATCGTAACCATCATAACCATAGTTCTGACTTAATTTACCTTTATTATTAGCTGTTATAGCACTATTAGGAATAGGCCAATAGTTATTACGTTTGTCCATCGTATAAAATTTAGTACCATTTGGCACAACGATTCCACTTGGGTATTTGTTGTAAAGGGTATAATGTGAAATACGCTGGTACCAGTAACTTCCTCCGGCTGCATCTGTTCCGGATTGTTTGTCCCAATTGCTTAAACTATACGTCTGCCCCCACTCATCGGGCTTTCCGCTAAGGGCGAGACAATGCGAAATACGTTTTAGCTCTACATTTCTCCATTCTTCAAGGTATAGTTCTCTTCCTCTTTCTGCACAAATATCCCCTATCGTTACCTGTCCGTACATTTGAGAAGCTCCGGCTCTGGCTCTGATTGCATTTACATCCTGAGTTGCTCCGCCAATATTACCCTGATAAAAACGTGCTTCTGCTCTTAACAGATACGTTTCAGCCAGACGATATAAGTACCAATGTGCTTTACTTCCGGTACTGGCTCCCTGAAAATCAGTTGCATTTGGATTGGTTTCATTTACAACATCATGGAGATAAATTTTATACAACGGAAAATCAAACCACTCACGAAGTGTATCTTTTGATAATATAACGTTTCCTTCTTTCAATCTGAAATTTTGCTGGTAGTATGCAGAAGTCTTATCACTGTATTTAAGATCTTCCATATTTACCCAGTTCCCAACAGTACTATTATGCCTAAGATCCTGCTTATCCTCAATACCATTAACAATCCACATAGGAACTTGCGAATAATAGGAAGCACTAATGGTAGCAATTCCACGTCCCAATGCCCTTGCATAATCATATTTAACCTGATAATTAGCATTATTTGAAGCAAAACGACCAGCTGCCTGCTTACCATCAGGGGTAGTAACTGTTCCTGAATTCCAGTTAGGTCCAAAAATTCTCATTGTGGCAAATGGTAAAAATGATTGTACTCCACCATTTGGCATTATCAATATTGCTTCTTTATTTGCAGCAATAATTTTATTTTCTGGCCTGTGTAAATCCCAAACGACATTTCTGGTAATTGACAAGGTTTGTGGATTTCCTCCCGGATCAAAAGTTCCAAAATTGCTTTGCATTAAAGAATAACCTGACTGATTAATTAAAATATTTGCCTGCGCTTCAGCCTCTTGAAATCTGCCGGAAGCCAAATAACATTTAATCAATAATTGGCGGCATGCTCCTTTATTAACCATACCCAAATAAGGCAGTTTAGATTGTTCAGGTACCCATTCTACAGCCTTTTCCATATCTGCCGTAATCATTTCAATGATAGCTTCCTTTTTAGTAGAATAATAACTCTGCTTTGGAACTTCCAAAATTTTAGTAATTAACGGTATGTCCCCAAATTGATATACCAGATTTAGATAACGGTATGCTCTATGAAAATAGGCCTGACCAATATACTTATTCTTAACTTCCTGAGTTAAACTTGTCACATTATCAATGTATGTTAGTATAGTATTGGCATGTTTAATTCCCGTATACGCTTCATCCCAGTAAAATCCAAAATAAAAATCATCATTTGTTGCTGTTTTATAGCTCATTGTAGGTACCATAGTATTAGCAAAATCAGCAATAGTACTGCTATTATCCGTTTTGCCATACTTTGCCATATCAGAAAAAACATATTCTGTACCGATAGGCACACTATTGCCGGCATTATTATAATGAATGTAATTATTACGTAATTGTTTATCAGCACTTGCTAAAACCGCCTGCAATCCGGATTCTGTCGTAAATGTAGTTTCAGGTTCATAAAACGATAATGGATCAGGCTCCAGAAAATCCTCCGAACAAGAAACCAAAAGAGCAGTAACTACTACTAAAGGCACAAGTATTGAGATTCTATTTTTTATATACTTTTTCATTGTTGTAATTATTAAAGTGAAACGTTAAAACCTAAATTAAACATTCGTGTAGCCAGTCCGCCTGTTTCAGGGTCTCCATAATATTTCCATTCACCCGAAGCAGACCATGTGGCTGCGTTTTGAACCGAAGCATAGATTTTGAAATTATTCACATGTAAACGGTCTAAAAGATCTTTAGGAAGCGTATAAGCCAGCGAAATATTATCTAAACGAATAAAACTACGATCATACAGTTTAGCTGTTCCGGCTCCTGCTGGTCCTCTGGCATCAAGACGCGCCCAATCATTGGTTGGGTTATCAATTGTCCAATATGGATTTACAAACGGATTGTAGTTGTTTGTATACAAGCTACCATCGTTATACGTATTCATATAGCGTCCGTCAAGTGATTTGTGTCCCATATAAGAATACATGTTGATTGCCAGATTCCAATTTTTATAAAATTTGAATTCATTACGAAGCGACCAGTTAATTGGAGGGGCTGTTTGCCCTAAAAATTGTTTATCTTTTTCATTATAAGTTGGTTTTCCACTTACATCGTCAGCGGTGTAGCTGTTTTCAATTTTTGGATCGCCGGGACGCTGTCCGTATTTTGCAGCTTCTTCCCACTCTTCTTTTTGCCAAATACCAATTACTTTATAATCCCATATTTGAGAAATAGGTCTGCCAATAAACCATCCATTGGTTTTATCATCTGCCTCTTTAGTTCCTATAACATTACCATTGGCATCCTTAACCTCTTCCATATTGCCATATAAGGCATTAATGGTATTCTTGTTGTATGAAAAAGCAACCATAGTAGTCCATTCAAAATTTGGATTTTTTATATTTATAGTACTAAGACTTATCTCAATACCTTTATTTTCTACCTCTCCAAGATTGGTTGCAATTGATCCAAATCCTGTAAAATTAGGCAGACGCTGACTCATAATCATATCATTGGTAATCATTCTGTAAACATCAATGGTACTTGTAATTCTGTCATTTAAGAAACCCAGGTCTAGACCAATATTTGTTGCCGTTGTTTTTTCCCATTGCAAATTTGGATTTGCCATACGATCAATTCCTAAATATTTTACATCAACAATGTTTCCTGAAGCATCTATATACCCCATTGTTGCTCCGGTTCCTGAAGATAAGTTTGCTAAAGCTAAATAGGGATCAGCAAGCGATCTGTTTCCGTTTTTCCCCCAGGATAAACGTAATTTGCCTGTACTCATCGTGTCCCAATTGAACCAGCTTTCTTTATTAAAATTCCACCCAACTGCTACAGAAGGAAAAGTTCCATACGGATACGTTGCTCCAAAGGCTGAATATCCATCGCGACGTACAGTTCCTGTTACCATATAACGATTATCATACGAATAGAAAAGCCTTGCCATTAAGGCATCGGCTGTTTGATGGGTGTCATTTGATGTAAACGAACTGTTTGCAAGTGTTGCATTAGCAATATTGTGAAACCCCAAGGCATCTGACGGCTGGATATTATTTGCATCAATACGATCTGACCATGTTTGAAGTTCTTCAGCTTCCTGAACAAAAGTGGCTATAATATGATGCTTTTCAGCAAATGTATAATCCCATGCTAATGTATTGTTGAGGTTCCATGTGAAATTTTTGCCATTTTCCCTATCTACTCCTATGGTAGCAGCATTCCAGCCTTTATGACCTGATGACTGAAAATAACGATTGTAAAAAAATTGATAACGTGGCGCAACATTAAAAGAATACGTAATACCCAAAGGTAAATTTACTTTAGTATTGAAAATGGTATTCAAAACTGTATACCCTTTTTCAAGCTCTATAAATTGGCGGTCGTAGTAGTAATTATATCCTCCAATAGTTGGTCCCATAGGTTGTCTCTCGTATGCTCCGTTTGCATCTGTAAAGTTAGAAAACGGGCTGTTTCTCAACATATTTGCATCCCAGTAATTAGTTCCTGTACCAACAGCTATGTCTCCGTCTGTACGATCCTGAAAATTAATGTTTGCTCCAAATTCAAGCCAGTCCGTGATTTTTGCGTCCACTTTCATATTTGCACGAACAGCCTCATAATCATTGCCCTGAATAGCTCCTTCTGAAGTTAAATAACCCAGTGACATATAATAATTTACTTTATCACTTGCCCCGGAAACACTCAAATTATGGTCATGGTTTATTCCTGTTCTAAAAGTACTGTCATACCAGTCGTGTGTTTTTCCTTCAGTAAAATTTTTCAAAAGCGAGGCATCAGTAATACCCAAACGGAGTCCCCATACTTCATCAAGACTCTTTCCTTGCGTTTGCCCGGCGGGCTGATAAGCTAGCCATTGAGCCTGAGTTATGCCAAACTGATCCAGTTGATTTGGGTTTGTATAATACCCCGCTTTACCAGCTGCCGTCCCTGTGATCCAGGCCTCATAATTTCCAGTTGCCGAATTTTGTCCATATGTTTTAGCGGTCTCCCAATCCTGACGATATTTTACATACCCTTCCGGAGAATACACATCACGATAAGCACTTTCATTGACAATCGTTGTGTTTGTGGTTACATTAATGACAGGTTTACCGGTTTTTCCTCTTTTCGTCGAAATAACAATAACCCCTGCTGCTGCTCTGGAACCATACACAGCTGTTGCTGAGGCATCTTTTAAGATATCTATCTGACCAACATCATCCGGATTAATTTCTGAAAGCTCACCATAGAATTGCATTCCGTCTAAAATTATAAGTGGTGAGTTATGATTTGCGCCATCAGGATTGTAAACAGAAGTCTGTCCACGAATCTGCAGAGATCCTCCTCCTTTTGCATCAGCTGAATACCCAACTTTCAGACCAGGAACGCCTCGCAGCAAATCCTGAACAGTCTGTGGATTTTGATTAGCCAAAGCTTCCGGTTTAACCTGAACAATTGCTCCGGTTAAATCTTTTTTCTTCATTTTACCATATCCTACTACTACCACTTCCTCTAAAGAAGAAGTATTCTCTTTTAATTGTACAAAAATGTTAGATTTGTTTTTTACGAGAATTTCCTGAGTTACATAGCCAACAAAGGAAACTACTAATACTGAATTTTCATCTCCTGCTAAACTAAATTTTCCATCAAAGTCTGTTATGGTACCTATTTTAGTTCCTTTGATCAAAACAGAAGCTCCTGGCAGCGGCAAACCATTTTGGTCTTTAACCTGTCCGCTTATACTGTTTTGCTGCTCTACTTTTTCAAGCTCAGATATACTGCTAAGATTCGCAGCTTCTACATGCACTTGAGATAAAGAAACCAATACACAAAACAGAGTAAGTTTCTTTTTAAAATCAAATCCGGATACGTAATCAGGAGCTTTGATTTTCCTAATAAAATTTGTCATCTTTGGTTGTAATTTTTGGTTAATTAATTAGTTAAGTTTTGCAAAATCTAGAAGTTACAATAATTAAGTGTGTTTTATACAATTTAAGCCTTAAACACTCATTTTCAAATAGTTAACAATTAAATTGCAATACAAATCTAACATAACAGGTAAGAGCAAAAGGGGGTAATTACAACATTATAAAAGGGGCAAATCAGCATTTTTACTATTTAAAATGTTTTTTTTTACTTCTATCATAAAAAAAGCACTTTAAAAATACACTTTGCTCAATCCGGAAAGTACTATTCGTTTCATTAGCTTGTGTATATGCTTTACAGAGTTTGGCAAAAAATCGTTGTATGCTTTGTCAAACTTTATGTGATTTTTATAAATCTCTACGATAAAATTGATATTGAAAATAAAACTGCCAAAAACGAAAAAAGGCTGTCTAAAATGACAGCCCTATAAATATTAAAAATCATTAAAATCACTTTATAAATCGGTACATTTCTGATGCTGCCAATAAAAAAGCCCCAACACCAAAATCGGCTGTAGAATTTTTATTTACAACCTGTCCAGGAATGGCTTTTTCGCCAATAGGCTGTACATAGCCAACTGTTCCATCAGCCTGAAGAGCGAATGCTGTGAGGTAATTCCATGATTTCTCTATTACTGTTGAATATGTTTTTTTATCCAAAATTCCATTGTTTATTCCCCATAAAAAGCCATAGGTAAAAAAAGCTGTTCCGCTGGTTTCAGGTCCTGGAGCGTGTTCCGGATCCAGAATGCTTCTTGTCCAATAGCCTTCTTTTTGCTGTGCATGAGCCAAAGCTTTCGCCATGTCTTTAAATCGTTTTATGTATTCATTTCTATGTTTGGCTGTTTTTGGTATATCCTGAATAATTTTGGCATAACCTGCAAAAATCCACCCATCTCCCCTCGACCAAAAATCTTTTTTACCGTTTGTACTTTTGTGTTGTGGATAAATATATTTTGCATCACGGAAATATAGTTTTGCCTCATCATCATACATTACGCTATCTGCATAAGATAGATAAGAATGTAATTTCTCTAAGTACATATCATTACCAGTTTCATTATATAGCTTAGTCATAACCGGCATTACCATATACAATCCGTCTACCCACCACCAATAATCATTAGCCGGAGTACTCATTTGGTATTCCATAACTTCACGGGCACGGGCAATTTTATCAGGGTCATTTTTACCTGTAAAGTTGTATAAATCAATATAAGTCTGAAAACAAATCTGCCAGTCGCCAAACAGCACATGTTTATCATTTTCTCCATAATTGTATTTCCATTCCGACTTGTTATTCGATTTAGCTCCCATCCATTGATTTTTATCTGCCCAGGCCAATGAATAATCCAAATATTTTTTGTTTTGAGTCACTTTATAAGCCTCCATGTTTCCGGTATGATAAGCTGAAACATGCCAAAAAGCATTGCCTGGCTCAATATGTGTATCTTGCCAGCGACTGTTTACTTTATCAATAATAGCAATAACGTCTTCCTTAGATTGCTTTATTCCAGTTTCCTGTTTTACTACGCCGCTTTTGCAACCAACTAATGCAAAAGAAACAGAAGTCATTGCAATAAAAAATGAGTTTTTAAAATTTATCATTATATAAAAATTTGGTTTTAATAAGTTATTCTTTTTTTTGTAACACATAGAATCATAGTTTTTTAAACTTAAATAGACGTTTCACATGTTGCAAAACACATAAGCTATGTAATAGAAATGTATTTGTTTTTTGTATTCTGTTTTTAAAATAAATCAATTTTTCTATCCTGCACTGAGGAAGTCAAAGTGTGTTAAATATTCTCAGCTGATTTTTTAATTATTTTGAAGCATGATCAATTGGAATATCCTGCCCAGACCAAATTCTCTTTTGTGTCCAGGGCTGGTAAGCTTCGCTCCAAAACAGATCGGTTGGCGGTAAACCCAGAACTAAAAATACTTCTGAACACAAATACAAGCTTCCTGTTGAAATATACCCTTCGCCAATATTGGGCTGGTGTCCATATAATCCAATTTGAAGCCAGCCATTTTTATCAAAAGTACCCTTCGCCTTTATTTGGTTCGAAATCATAGCGTACAAGGCTGAGCGAACTTGTGCAGGAGCTACTTCTTTTGGCAATTCTTTCCAAAGTGCGATTTGAGATAACAATTGAAAAGCCCCAAAACGGTAAGCCAAAGACCTTCCGATTGGCGGATAAGTTCCATCAGGAGAAATTAATCTTTCCTGTACCGCAGCATATCGTCTGGCTCTGTTTAACTCTGTGCTGTAATCAGTTTTGTAGTCGTTATTTTTTTCTTTGAGTACATTTAATATATCTAACTGCATCGGATGAATTACAAAACTATTGTAATAATCCCAATGAAAATCAGGGCCATCTCCAAAAGTTCCATCACCTAAATACCATTTCTTATGTTCCTCTAAAGCATAATTCAGACGGATATTATCAGGATCTTTATCGTATTTGATTATGGCAGCTTCAACCATTCCTGCAAAAAGCAGCCAGTTACTATGATAAGGCTCAATTTTTCTGGATGATTTTAATGCTTTAATCACGTTTTCTTTTGTAGCTGCATCTAACGGCTCCCAAAGCTGTTTTGGCGCACGAAGCAAGGCCTGTGCAAAAAAGGCTGCATCGACCAAAGGCTGCCTGTCATTTACAAAGTTCATAAAATCCGCAGAATTCGGATTGGTTGCATTGTGAATACATTTTTGGGCTAAAGCAATATATTTTGCCCGTAATATTCCTTCTGGAGTTTCGTCCGCGCCTAATTCAAGCCAAGGAGCCATTCCTGAAAGTAATCTTCCAAAAGCTTCTAAATACGTAACATGCTTTCTATCGTCCCACGCACCCGGCGATTTTTCGACTGGCATAAGCTGTTTTAGCTGATTTTTGCTTAATGCATCCAAAACAGGATCTCCAATTTTTACTAAAGAGGACACAAAAAATTCACGCACTTTTTTGGGAGAATCTTTTTGCAGTTGTTTTGATTGTGCTTTTATACCATTAATAACTGCAAAATAAAGTATCCCTGTTAAAACAGTCTTTTTCAAATAATTATTCATAACTCTTAATAAATTTAAATTTCTTACACATAGAAACATAGCTTTTGCTCTCTTAAAAAGGCGTTTCACTTATTTAAAAAAACAGAGTTGCTATGTGAAAGAAATGTGTTTCTTACTATTCTATTTTTTATATAAAGATCTATTTCCTATGTTTTAAAATATTTTTAAATTGCATCTAATGGTTCATATCAACTTATAATCAGGTTGATTTCCAAAAGCTTTCATTCAATATGTATTTATTATCCTTTACGTTTTGATATTTCTTTTTAAACTCCGAAGGATTTAAATTATAAAATTGCTGAAAATGTTTTCTGAAATATTTAATATCCCCGAAACCTGCAATTGAAGCTGCTTCACTTATTTGTAAATCGGTTGTGATTAATAAAGTGGCTACTTTTCGTAATCGCACATTTCGGGTAAATTCAGAAACGGATTTACCGGTAATTTTTTTAATTTTTTTATAAACCAAAGAATAACTCATTCCTAAGTGAAATGCCAGATCATGTACATTAAAATTTTCTCCATCTAAATTGGCATCAATTACATCAACGATTTTATCAATCAGTTTTTTATCTTCATCGGACAACTTTAAAAGTCTAGTATTTTTTGTAACCGAATTAAGTATGTAACGCTGTTCACTATCTCTTCGGACAAATATTCCGTTGATTCTGGCTAATAAATACTCGTTATCAAATGGTTTTGTAATGTAATCATCTGCTCCTACTTCGGCTCCTTTGAGTTTTACCTCTTCAGAAGTTCCTCCTGTAAGTAATATTACAGGAATATGTTTTAAATCTTCGTTAGTTTTTATATGCTTACAAAATGCTACACCGTTCATTTCTCCCATAACGACATCCGAAATAATTAAATCGGGCTGTATTTTTTTAACTATGGCTAAAGCTGATTCAGCATTTTCAGCCAGAGTAATATGATATTTTGGAGCAAGTATTCGTTTTAAATAATTCCTTATCTGAGGATTATCATCTACTACCAAAATGCTTTTTGCATCTTTCACTAAATCATCAAGATTTTTAGATTCTTCAATTGTTTCCAATACATTTTCCTGAATTACTGTATCCTCCAAAGCTTCTTCTAAAAATAAAGTTCTGTCACTCAGTTCTTCACTTATTTCGATATCTCCAAAATGTTCTTTTCCAAGAGGTAACTTCATCTCAAAAATGGCTCCTCCTTTTTCATTATCACGACAATTCACTTCACCATGATGCTGATTAACAAATTGTTTTACGAGATAAAGTCCAATACCAAAGCCTTTTCGGTTGTTTTTGATATTATTATTTGATTGATAAAACAAATTAAATATTTTGTCTTTATCAGCATTCAGAACCCCTTCTCCGTTATCAATAACTTTTATAATTACTTCCTTATCAGAACAGCGTAAATTAACCACAACCTTTCCATTTTCTTTCTCGGTAAACTTTAAAGCATTTGAGATCAAATTAAACAAAGCCATTTCTATTTTTTCGCGATCTACATAAACGAATAATTTTTCTTCAGAAATGCTAAAACTATAATCTATTTTTTTTGTTTTGGCATGATGCACAAAACAGCTAAAAACCTCTTTACCGAGTTCTACAATATCGATTTGTCCAATTTTAAGTTTACCGGTTTCTGTTTCTGTTTTTCTAAAAAGAAGCAACTGATCTACCAAACTCAGTAATCTTCTGGAATTACTATATACCATTTCTATAGCACCAGGATCGATCTGTTGTTCAGTTCCATAAATAATATCCTTTAAAGGATTGATTATCATTGTTAATGGTGACCTGAACTCATGAGAAATATTGGTAAAAAAAGTTAATTTTTTCTCATTTAGTTCTTTCTCCTGTTTTGCCAAATCCTGAGAAAGTTTTACTTCATATTTAAGTTTTTCCTGCTTACGCTGGTATTTATCAACTACATAAATAATAAATGTAATACTAAGAAAATAGAAGAAATAAGCTAAAGAACTCCTATACCATGGCGGCAATATTGTAATAGGCAGAGAAATCGATTTCGAATTCCAAACCCCCTCTGCATTAGTCGATTTAATTTTCAATACATAATCTCCCTCTGTTAATCTGGAGTAATTGGCGCTTCTGATATTATCGACATAATGCAATTGAGAATCCCAACCTTCCAGAAAATAAGCGTAAGATATTTTTTCGGGCAAACTATATTCTAAAGCAGCAAAATCGACATTCAGCATCGATTCATCATAAGGCAACTTTAATTTATCAATTCCAAAGGAAGTCAAACCAGATTTATCAAAACCTTTATTATTTACTTTTATTGACGTTATAATCAATTTTGGAAACTCATGAAACTGACTGTTTATTTTGGTATCAATGATATTAAATCCTTTAATTCCTCCAAAAATGATTTCTCCTGTGGTAAGTTTCAAAGCTGCATTATAATTAAACTGATTGCTCTGAAGTCCATCAGTATCATGATAATTTGTAATTTTTTCGGTTTCTGCATGATATACAAATATTCCGTTATAAGTACTGCACCAATAACCTCCCTGATTATCCTGAATGATATTTAAAACTGAATTATTTGGAAGCCCATTTCTCTGAGTCAAAAATTTTTTCTCAAAGGTTTGCGGATTAAAAATCATTAATCCTCTGCCTTCCGTTCCCACAATCATTTTTGTTTTAGAAATAGAAATTACAGATCGTACCGGGTAATTTATATCAATTTCCTGGCTTTTCATTGTCTCTGGATTGAATTTATAAAGTCCTATAAAATTCCCCAGCCAAAGAAAGCCTTGAGAATCTTCTGTAATCGAAATAATTCCTCTAATTTTTGCATCCACAAAATCAAATTTGTCACTTACTTCATTATAACGGTACAATCCTTCTTCGTCTGGAGAAGCCACCCATAAAAAATCATCCTTACTACGGAAAAGTACCCAAATATTTTTTTGACTTACATTGAATTTAGGGTTAAAGAGGTTATACTTTTTAAAACTATGAGTTTTTGAATTAAACAGACAAATGCCTCCTCCATAAGTTCCAAACCAGGTTCCCTTTTTGTCTTTTAGAATTGATGAAACAAAATTATTAGACAGCGAATTTGGATTAGTTGAACTATAAGAGTAATTGGTAAATGTATTATTTTTTCTATTCCACAAGCTGGCGCCAGCTCCGTCTGTTCCTATCCAGAGATTTTCACTATCCTCCTCAGACAACGAAAGAATAAAATCACTTGGCAGTGTATTTTTTATTTTTTCATTTTTAGAAATTGTAATAAAAGGACTTTTTCTTTCTTCAATTTTATTAACTCCGCCTCTTAAAGTTCCAATCCAAACCCTGTTTTCATTATCTAAGAACAATGATGTAATGGCGTTACTATTCAGTTTTTGTTCATCTGAACTTGCATTAAACAAGCAAAAAGTATCTGAGGTATAGTTGTACTTAACTATTCCGTTACCATTTGTGGCAATCCAAAGTTCTTTTTTATCGCTTTTACACATTAAATCAGAAACAGGATATCGAATTTCCTGATTTTTATAAATGCGGTGTGATTTATTTAATACATTATATTTTAATAAACCTTCTTCAAAACCCACCCAAATATTTGAAAATTTATCACATAAGATACAGTCTCCCCTCGTAAAATCAGAAAAAACAACAATTAGTTTTTTTGCTGAGATATCCATAGTCACAAGTCCAACTCCCTGAACAAAACACCAAAATTTACCAGATTGATCAAAATCCATTCCCTGAACATGGTAATCCCATTGTAATTTTCCATTTACATAAAGGGGAATCTGAATGATTTTTTCTTGTTTATCTGCACAGAAAAGTAAACCCTGACCTGCAGAACCGATATACATATTTGATTTGTAATCTATAATTTTATTGACAACAAAATCTATAGGCTCGCTTGCAGATGTTCTGGCATTTACATAATACTTTGTTTTAAAATGATTGCTCAAATAATCATAAACACTTATTCCTCCCTTGGTACCAATCCAAATTTCATTTTTGGTTCCACAAATACTTACGACTCTATTATTAATCAGTGAATTTACATCATTAGGTTCATTTCTAAAGCTTAAAAAATTATAGCCGTCATACCTGCTGATTCCGTCATAAGTTCCAAACCACATTAGTCCGCGTTTGTCCTTATAAACAGCAGTAACAGCATTATTTGCAAGTCCGTTTTTTATGCCAATGTATCCTATGTTATATTTCTCTTGCTTATACTTTGAAACAGAAACTCCTGCCGCTTGTGGTTTAGCAGTAGAATAAATTAACAGCATTAAAAGTAACAGTATTCTATTTCTCAAAATATATTGTTGTAGGTATTAAACAAAATAAGTGTCAGTCTGAGCGTAATCGATGCCCTTTGCATATAAAAAAGTATTCGACTCGCTCAGGGTGACATTGATTTTTGAAGTAAAGATAATTTACTCAAAATTATATTTTTTAATTTTCGCTTTACATTACTGAAATACAAGTAATTAAACTAATAAAAAAATCCCTAAAATTAGAAAAACCTATGAAAACATTTCATAGGTCTTAAAAACACAACCACTAACTTAATTAACCAATGAAATTACATACGAATAAGAATATTTCTTATCCAGTAATCGATAAGGATCATGAGGCAGGCTTCCCCAGCTGTTATCTCCGCCAACTCCTCTTTGTTTATAATCTAAATGAAGGTAAACTGCTTCTTTAGAATCTAAATCCAAATCCGAAGGGTGACGCTGTGATTTGCTTTTCCCTGGATCCAGATCTTCTGTTGCAATATTCAATGCACTAAAACCAATTGGCTGCTGTCCTTGTATTTTTATACCTTGTCCATTGCTGTTTGTCAGAGTCAGCCAACGAACATCTGTTTTGTAGCCTGCTTCTTGCGGACGAATATAAGTTCTCGTATATTGATTGATTACATTATCTGAATATTCCCCTATAAAGGAAGCTGTATTTCTATCCGAATAATTTTCCCAAGGTCCTCTTCCGTAATAGTATAAATTATCGTAAGTCCCGTTTAGTATTAAACGCATTCCGAAACGCGGCAGCTCCGGTAATTTTTTTCCAGCCATATCAATAGACGCCGTAAGTTTTATTGAACCATCATTCTGAATCAGATATTCTACAGTGTAAGGAACATCGGCCTGAGCTATTTGATAAACTACTTTTACAACTAAACCTTCCGGAGAATTTTTGTCTAAATTAACGCTTGTAAGTGTTGGCTTTTTTGATGCTTCTTTCCAAACTTCTAATTTATCCTGCATTTTACTTCCGAAGTCATTATCTGTTGGAGCCCTCCAGAAATAAGGTGTTGGGAAATTAGTAAACAATGTCTTATCTCCATTTTTTAGCATGTATTTCAAAACTTCGCCTTTTTTTAAATCAAATTCACCAACAACACTTTCTGTCTCAAAAGAAAGCACATTATTTTTTACTGTGTACTTTAATTTACCTGCACTTTTTGTACTATTGTTATTTTTAAAATAAGAACCTTTTCCAATCGCAAATTGCTCTCTGGCAAATTCATGACCTTTTGCAATCAAAGGTGCATCGGCTTTTGAAACGGCAAAAACATTTACAAAATATTCTGAATTTTTATCAAGAGAACCTAAATCTAAAGTTATTTTTTTACTTTCTTCGGGATTTGCATCCAAATTGAATTCACCGGTTTTAGCTTGGCTTCCGTTTTTAATTAATTCCCATTTAAAAGTATAATTAGAAAGATTAGTGAAATTAAAATGGTTAGTTACCACTAAATCAGTTTCGTTATCAAGCTTAAATTGAATGTTTTGATATACTTTTTTAACTTCAAACAAACCTGGATGCGGAATTCTATTAGCGCTTACTAATCCATTCGCACAGAAATTTTCATCATTATGCAATTTATCTCCGCCTAAATCACCACCGTAGCCCCAAAAGGTGATTCCTTTTTCGTTTTTAGTTTTCAGTCCCTGGTCAACCCAATCCCAAATAAATCCGCCCTGCATATGCTTACTGCTATTGATAATATCCCAGTATTCCTGAAAATTTCCGTTACTGTTTCCCATTGCATGTGAATACTCACACATAATAAAAGGACGTTTTTTATCAGATGCTGCATAATCTTTCATCCTCTTGATACCTGGATACATTGGAGCAACAATGTCAGTATTTCTATTCTCTCCTGCCTGCTCAAACTGAACTGGACGAGTAGTATCTGTTTGTTTTAGCCAATCGTAAGCATCATAAAAAACAGGGCCGTTTCCGCATTCATTACCTAAAGACCATAGTATAATCGAAGGATGATTTTTATCTACACAAAACATTCTTTTTATACGATCCAAATGCGCTGGCGCCCATTCTGGCAGATAAGCAGGATGTTTTGTTTTATCAAATCGACCTTGAAGTTCTGCTCCCATAGCATGTGTCTCAATATTAGCCTCATCGACAACATAAAAACCGTATTCATCGCATAAATCATAAAAATGAGCAGCATGCGGATAATGACTCATTCTAATTGCATTAATATTGTGTTCCTTCATTAACTGAAGGTCTTTTATCATTAATTCAGGATTCGGAACATGTCCGTTTACATCATCATGTTCATGAATATTAACTCCTTTTACCAAAACGGCTTTGCCATTAACCAACAATTGAGCATTTTTGATTTCTACTTTTCTAAATCCTGTTTTTTTAGAAATAATTTCTAGAACTTTTCCTTTATTGTCTAATAAGGAAATGGTAAATCGATATAAATTTGGAGTTTCGGCATTCCATTGTTTTACATTTTCAATAGTTTCTTTAAAACTGATTTTTTGCTCTTTATCGTTCACTTTTTTATTTTCAGAAAAAACAATATTTCCCTTCGTGTCAAACAATTCAACTTTGACAGCCGGATTTTTAATTTTATTATTTTCAAAATATTTTAAAGTGACATCAAGGCTAAAAATTCCATTTTTGTATTGATTGTCTAAATCGCTTTTTACCCAATAATCCCAAATAGCAGTTTTAGGCATTGCCTGTAAATAAACATCGCGCTCAATACCGCTTAATCTCCAAAAATCCTGATCTTCTAAATAACTTCCGTCATGCCAGCGAAATACCTGCACGGCAATTAAATTGTCTCCTTTCTTTAAAAAAGAAGTAATATTAAACTCAGCTGGTGTTTTTGAAGCTTTGGTCATCCCAATTTCTTTGCTGTTGAGGAATACTCTTGCATATCCTGTAATAGAACCAAAATGAAGTATGATTTCCTTATCATTCCAAGTATCTGAAACTGTAAAAGTGCGCCTGTAAGTCCCTACCGGGTTATAATCACCGTTTATAAAAGGAGGGTTTTTAGGAAACGGATAGGTAACATTCGTATAAATAGGGATATCATAACCTTGCATTTCCCAGTTAGAAGGCACCTGAATGTTTTTCCAATTACTGTCATCCAAATTTGCTGCATAAAAATCAAATGGTCTTTGAGATGGATTTTTAACAATATTGAATTTCCAGATGCCATTTAGGCTTTGGTATAATTCTGATTTCTGGGGATTGTTATCTTTGAGCTCTGCTTCGTTAGAGAATAAAAGGAATGAGCTTCTGGCTGCTTCTTTTCCTCTGTCTAAAATTTGAGGATTTTCCCATTCATTATTTTGGGCGAAATTATTTTGCAGAATTAGAAATAGAGCTAGTGTTAAAACAATTTTTTTCATTTAAATATTTTTACGAAATCGGATTTCAAAATTTACTGTTCACAAATTTAGATAACCTCCAATAAAACAGGAGGGGTATTACAGTAAAATAAAAGGGGTATATCTGTAATTACAGCAGAATATATTACAATGAAGGCTATTGGTTATTTCAAGAAACCTCTTCACCATATTGAAATGCCTTCCAATGTTTTAGGGTTATTATAAAAACTACATACTAATCATTTACATTTGATAAAGTCTAAATTTTATCAATACTCCCGCAATTTTTTTAAAGAACTTTCGTCTTTTTTTACCTCTGCCTCCGTATACATCGGTATCTGAGCATTTATACTAAAACAATTAACCACTATAAGCAATATAATCATAAAGTGCTCTGCACTTGCAGACGGTTTCATCTAAATAATTATAAAAGTTACATTACTGAAACCAAAGTTATTGATAAATTGGAGTTTATTATCAGGAAATTGCACTTTTTAAGGCCAACGATATATCGTTGTTTTAATTTACTTCACATATAAATTCATAAATCAGTTTCTTAAGTTTATATATAAGGCTATCTTTTCACAACTGTCAATAAAAGAATAAACTATTAAACGGCTAATCATATTGGTTTGATTTTAGTATCGCAGGTCATTAAAAAAAAAAGATCAAACATTATTAAATGTATGATCTTTTTTAATCTTATTTTATAAGATACTGAGATATATCGAGATTCAAAATATGTTAATCAACAACATTAATGGTTATCAAATTCCCTGCGGTTGTAAAAAGCATCGTCATCACTATCATAGCCAGAGTCAGGATCATTTTCAGGATAATAGGACTTCATTATTCTTCTTTCATAATCCCGGTCAAAATTATGCTGCCTGTTATATCTGCTTGTATTTCTAAATGTATCATATCCAATACTATTAGCCATAACAATTTTCGTGTCTTTATTTATGCTTACTGATCCAATTGGTATAATAATATGGCTGTCCCCCTCTTTATAGATAAACCCCTTTCCATTGTCATTCGCTATAACATCACGAACCTCATTACGGCTATCCTCTAATAACCCTTTATCTAATTTCACATCGAGATAGACTACCCGCTGCATATCTTTATTAACCCAGAGATTGTCAATTTTACCTATCGTGTGGTTGTCAGCATCTACTATCATCCATCCTCTTACATCAGAATAATTTGAAGCAATTTTATAATTGGATAGTTCATCCAGTCTGTATAAATTTTTGTCTTTATTTTCCATAATTTTTTATAAATAATTTTATATACTGTTTTCTGCAGGTATAACAGCAGGAAGACAAGGCTGGCATCAGCCTATAGATCTATAGATTAATAGATTATATTAAATTCAATCTAACATCACATGCCTGTGTAAAGAGAGTGATGAAGATATTTCATTTTACCTTATGCAAAAAACAATATTGTTTTGCTGTTTTCCAGTTATTATTTGCTAATGCGTGCTTGTGGTATTTTCGATTTCTATACTGTTTTCATTATGAGCCTCATGATCTTTAAAAAAGATGTAATATATAATTGCTCCTAGTATAAGCACTACTGCAATCCATGGCCATATCGGTTTTTTTTTCTCAATTTTAATTTCTGCCATAACTTATTTTTTTTGATTATAAATAGTTTTTAAAATACTATTAAAGATACAAATGAGAAAAATGTAAGAAGTATTTAATTTCAGTAAGATGTTATACAATTCCCAGTAGATTTAGAAAATCATTTTATTATTTGAGTGAAACAATATTATTTAATAGTCGAACAAAATATTCCTCCGGTTAATGGTGCTGAGGAGTAAAACCAACAAAGCATTTTATTTAGCAATTAAATAAAAAATATCTTTGCAAAAAATCAACATCAAAAACTTATTCCTCCATCAAACAAATTTCAAAAACAGTTTTTTCTTCCTCGGTTTTAAATGAAATATAGCCGCCATGCGCTTCAATAATATTTTTAGAAAGTGTTAAACCAATTCCGGCACCTCCATTTCTTGTGGTAAAAAAAGGAAGAAAAATTTTGTTTTCGATTTCTTTTTCAATGCCGTTTCCATTATCTGTGATTTTAATGTAAGTTCTGTTTTCTTTGGTTTCTACCGAAATAAAAATCAGTTTTTGGCTGCTATTTTTTAATGCATTAACAGAGTTGGTTAAAAGATTAATAACAACCTGCTCCATTTGATGGAGATCAACATTAATCCAGCGCTTCAAGAAAATAGAGTTTACTACTTCAATCTCCTCTTTTTTAAACAACGGATTCATAATTTGAAGACAGCAGTCTATCATATGCTGCACCTCTATTTTTTCTTTTTTGGGAGAAGGAAGCATGGCCAGTTTACGATAACCTTCTACAAATTTCTGCAAATGATTGCTTCGTCTCAACATGGTTTCAACGCTGTTTTTAATATCTTCTAAATCTTCGGCAGATAAAGAATCCTGCTCGATCAAATCGTGCAGATTCTGACAGATAGAACGAATGGGAGTTATCGAATTTAAAAGTTCATGAGAAATCACCTTCATCAAATTTACCCAGGCATCTTTTTCTTTTTTTTCCACAACATTCTGAATCGAATCCAGCAAAACGATAAAATAATCTTTTTCGAAAATCTCAGTTCTGGAAGCCTGTAAAACAAACGTTTGTTTATTTTGTTCGTTTACACTGATTTCTATAGATGTTTTTATTTCCTGAAAATCATCTTCTTCAATAATTTCGCATAATGATGGCAACTGATTTTTTAAGTATTTCCATTTTGAAACTTTAGGCACATTAAATTGTTTTGAAAAATACTCGTTCATCAAAAAAATATTCCAGTCTATGTCTTGTTTTTGCAAAATGATAATTCCCGTTTCGATATTATTTAAAATCGAGCGGTAAATTATATCTTTTGAGACCTGCTCGTTTTGCTTGTTTTTTAGCGTATCATACAACTTAAACAAATCATTGTAAATTTTATTAAATTTATGTTTACTAAAATCGGATGTAAAATCGTTTTGCAGAATCGAAGCAATGGTTTTATCGTAAACAAAAACAAAATTACGAATGTAAAAATACATTTCGCGGAAAATCAGAAAAACGATAAAAATTCCAAATACACCGGTAAAAACCAAACCGATTTTAAAAAAATAAATCGAAATTTCTATGGCTGCAACAATTACAATTAATCGTAAAAACAAAAGTTTATAGGCTTGAAATTTTTTAAACATACTTTTAAAATTAAAAATGGAGAATTTTTGAAACCTTATTTTTTTTCATAGCTATGCGATTTATTTTAAGTGAAACGCATTTCAGAATTACTAAGACCTATGTTTCTATTTGTCTAAAAAAACAATTTACAATTCATCCGTTTTGATATTATATTTCTCTAAACGGCGATACAATGCACCTCGCGACAACCCTAATTCCTCAGCAGTTTTGCTGATATTATTATTATTTTTGAGAAGCGCTTTTTCAACCGTAGCTTTTTCTACAGACGAAAGCTGAATATCATCGGATTTATCTTCATAAGGGGTTACGATTTCAAGATCTAAATCTGAAACTGTAATTTTATTGTTTTCGCAAAGAATAACGGCGCGCTCAATTTTATTTTCCATTTCGCGGATGTTTCCGTTCCAGGCGTGTTTTTCAATTTGTTCCAATACTTTTTTGTCGAAAGTAATTTGATCACGACCGTATTTTTCAATCATTCTATCCAAAAGATATTCAGCCAGCGGAATTTTATCTTCGTTTCGTTCGCGCAGCGGAGGCAGAATAATTTCCATTGTATTAATTCGGTAATACAAATCTTCCCTGAAATTTTTATCAGCAACTTCCAGTTTCAGGTTTAAATTGGTTGCTGTCATAATGCGCACATTCAAAGGTCTTGGTTTTATTTCCCCCAATCTCGTTACCGTTTTGGTTTGAATAACCTGTAAAAGTTTAGATTGCAAATGCAACGGCACATTTCCTATTTCATCTAAAAAAATAGTTCCGTTTTGCGCCATTTCAAAACGTCCCGGCGTATCTGTTTTGGCATCTGTAAAAGCCCCTTTTGCATAACCGAATAATTCACTTTCAAAAATATTAGAATTCAGAGATCCTAAATCGACCGCCACAAAAGGATTGTTTTTTCTGTCAGACTGCCTAAAAATATGATGGGCAAGGACAAACTTTCCCGTTCCGTTTTCGCCCAAAATCAAAACATTAGCATCTGTTTTGGCCACTTTATCAGCAAGGGAATACGCCTTTTTTATAATTTCAGAAGTTCCGATAAAAAAGTCCTTTTCGATTTCAACCTCTCTATTTTTCTTTTGTTCTTTTCGGGATTTATCAACGGCTTGTTTAACAGATTCAAGCAGTTTTTTGTTTTCCCAGGGTTTCAGGATATAATCAAAAGCGCCAGATTTTAAACCTTCAACCGCCGTTTCTACTTTTCCAAAAGCAGTCATTAAAATCACAACTGTTTTTGGTGAAAGCGTTTTTATTTCCTTTAGCAAATACAAACCTTCCCTTCCATCTTCAAAACCTATTCTGTAATTCATGTCAAGTAAAACGACATCAATGTTTTTTTTCGATAATAATTCGACCACATTTTTGGGATTATTAAGCGTATAAATGTCTTCAAAATATTTTTTCAGGAACACTTTCGACGCAAAAAGGATGTCTTCCTGATCGTCGATGATTAAAATTGAAGCATTTGTCTTTTTCATATTTGTTCGGTTTTGGACGAAAGCTGTCCAATAGTGGACACTTTAGATTTATTTCAAAAAATAAAATCGTAAAAACTAAGCAGTTACGATCTTTAAATTTTTGGCACGAAAATCACATTTAGACTATCAAATCATCAAGTATGAGAATCATTATTGCTGGTAAATGTAACAAAAATAGATATTTATTGATTATGTTGTCAATTATCTTAATTTCGATGCGTTTCTGTTCTATCGGCAATAAAAATTATTAAAAAAAATCATCAATCTTAAAACAATCATTATGATCAAAATTAACAAGCTTTCAAAAAATTTTAGAACCGAAGAAGTAGAAACAAATGCATTAAGCGAAATTTCATTAACGATTAACCAAGGCGATTTTGTGTCGATCATGGGACCATCCGGAAGCGGAAAGTCAACTTTACTGAATATTATTGGTTTATTAGACAGCGCTTCCGGCGGAAGTTATGAATTGTTAGGTCAGGAAATGGTGGGCACGAAGGAAAATGCAAAATCAAAAGCCAGAAAAGAAAACATCGGGTTTATTTTTCAGAATTTTAATTTAATTGATGAATTGTCCGTTTTTGATAATATCGAATTGCCGCTTATTTACAATACTATTCCATCGGCTGAAAGAAAGAAAAAAGTAAACGAGATTGCCAATAAATTAGGTATTTCTCATAGATTAAAACATTATCCGCAACAGCTTTCGGGAGGTCAGCAGCAACGTGTGGCGGTGGCAAGGGCTTTAATTAATGACCCGAAAATTATTCTTGCCGATGAGCCAACCGGAAATCTGGACAGTAAAAACGGTAATGAAGTAATGGAACTATTGACGGATCTTCATGCCAACGGAGCCACGATTTTGATGGTAACGCATTCTGATTATGATGCTTCTTTCTCTCAAAAAACAATTTTGATGAAAGACGGAATTATTCTTTCTGAAAAAACAAACAATAGAAATGTCGATGTTTTGGTAACTTCTAAAAACTAGAATAATGCTAAAAAACTGGACAAACATATTTATATACCACATCAAAAACAACAAGCTCTTTACGGCTTTGAATGTTTTGGGTTTGAGTATTGGAATTGCAGGATTGATTTTTGCAATTTTATATTGGAATGACGAGCAGAGTTACGATCAATGGAATCCAAACAAAGACAACGTATTTTTAGTAGCCAACCAAATGGATGCTACTACCTATTGGGCTTCAAGTTCGGCACCCATTGGATCGGCCATAAAAGAAATAAGTCCCGAAGTGGAATCGTATTGTTATTTAAGCGGTGAATACGAAAATGATATCATTCGCTTTAATAATAAAAAAGTTTCGTCTGACAAGATCGTTTCGGCTCAAAAGAACTTTTTTGAATATTTCCCATATACGTTTATTGAAGGTAAAGCTAAAACAGCATTGCCGGACGTCAACAGTATTTGTTTATCTCAGGATCTGGCCATTCAGCTTTTTGGAAACGAAAGTGCTTTGGGCAGACAAATCGTGCTGCAAAACAAAAATTTAATTGTGAGAGGCGTTTATAAACTGGACAAAAAATCAGTTTACAACCCGTCGTGCGTGGTTAATTTTATAGATGAAAGACTCAAAAACACTATTCAGCAATGGGGAAATTTTCAATCTGTTCTTTTATTAAAACTTAAAAATCCAAACGGCCAAAAACGCGTAACCGATAATCTTAAGAAACTATATTTTGATAATATGGTTGCCCGCTACGCCAAAGCACAAGGAATTACTCCTCAGGAATTTATTAAGAAATTTGGTGATGTAAAACCTTCTTTGGAGCCATTAGCCTCACTTCGATTACATTCAAAAACCGGCAGTTTAATTGAAGCAAAAGGTAATTTTCAGTTTTTACTGATCATGCTTGGATTGTCTATTTTAATACTAATCCTGTCAGTTGTTAATTATGTCAATTCTGCTACTGCAAATGCTGTAAAAAGAGCCAAAGAAGTTGGGGTTCGAAAAATTATCGGAGCTTCAAAATCGGCTATAATTGAGCAGTTTGTTTTTGAAACCGCTATAATTTCATTGCTTTCTATTTTGATCTCGCTTGTAATTGTGGAACTTTCTTTGCCATATTATAATGCTTTTTTAGATAAAACACTTGTATTGCAAAGCGGCGAGTTCTTTTTACAGCTTATTGTTATATTTATTGTTATGGTAATTGTCGCAGGAATATTTCCGGCAGTTTATGTTTCGAATTTTGAATCACTAAAAGTATTAAAGGGAAATTTTGGCAGAAGCAAAAGCGGTGTCTGGCTCAGAAACGGAATGCTGATTTTTCAATTTGCTGTTGCTTCTTTTTTTATTGTGGGATCTTATATCGTTTACGAGCAAATAGATCTTATGAATTCTAAAGATTTAGGATTTAACGGAAAACAGATCCTGAATGTTTCCTATCGAAATATCTACGGAGAAAAAGTAACCGCAAAAGATCAATTTGACCGATATACCATTATCAAAAACCAATTGCAGCACATAAAAGGCGTGAAACAAGTTGCAGGCGCTGGTTTTGTGTTTGGAAACGGCGCGAAATCTGTGATATCTTATCATTATAAAGATATAAATGTTGACGGCAGTAATATGCCAATCGATTTTGGACTATTGGAAATGATGAAAATAAAAATGGTGAAAGGACGTTATCTAAGCCCGAAATTTGCGCAGGACACCATAAGTTCGATGCTGATTAATGAAACGGCCTTGAAATTATTAAATGAAAAAGATCCGATAGGAAAAAAAATAGAATGGAATGGATTTAATGTTGTCATTGTGGGAGTAGTTAAAGATTTTAATTTAGGAAATCCCGGCGAACCAATACCTCCAATGTCTTTTTTCCATTTTAAAACGATACCCTGGTTCCCATCAGTTTTGAACAATATTTATATTTCTGCAGATCCCAAAACCATGCAGCAAACTTTGGCTTCTATTGAAAATTTGTGGACAAAAAAAGTAGATTCAGAATATCCGTTTGTATATGATTTTGTGGATAAGGAATATAAAAGATCGTATAGCAGTTATGTGAAACAGAAGAATCTTTTCTCGTTGCTGAATATTATTGTAATTATCATTGCACTTTTCGGATTATTTGCGCTTGCTTCTTATTCTATCGAAAGACGCATGAAAGAAATCGCAATTCGGAAAACACTCGGCGCCGATACCAATGTTTTATTAAAAGAACTTTGTAAACAATATGTCCTTTTCAGCATCATTGGATTTTTAATCGCTTTATTTCCGGCTTATTATTTACTAAATAAATGGCTGGAGAATTTTGCCTACAGAATTACCATTTCTCTTTATCCGTTTTTAATAGGTTTTAGCGCTTTACTTTTTTTAACACTTTTAGTAGTTCTTACAAGAGCATATCAGGCAACAAAAGTGGATGTCTTGAAATACCTTAAATACGAGTAAAATGCTGCAAAACTGGACCAACATATTTATATACCACATCAAAAACAACAAGCTTTTTACAGCTTTAAATGTTTTGGGTTTGAGTATTGGAATCGCAGGATTAATTTTTGCGATTCTATATTGGAATGAGGAACATTCTTATGACCAATGGAATCCTGAAAAAGACAAAGTCTATTCCGTCATGAGTAATCTTGGCGGAGGGAATGTCTGGGGTGTATCTTCAGCAATTCCTGCTCCTATTTTAAAGTCGACCACCTCTTATTTAGATGAATATTGCTATTATAGAACCAATTATTCGAAACAAACAATACAATATCAGAGAAAAACAGAGGTATTCGATAAGATTCTTACGGCGCAAAGCAGTTTCTTTTCTTTTTTTCCTTTCGAATTTATTCGTGGTAACGCAAAAAGTGCTCTTCACGATCGCAACAGCATCGCAATTTCTGAAGAAACAGCTTCACGTTTATTTAAAGGCGAAAATCCGATGGGAAAACAAGTCAGATATGCCGAACGTTTTTTCGTTGTTCGCGGAGTTTACAGATTATCCGAAAAATCCTCCGTGATGCCGTCTGCAGTAACAACGGTAATAGAAGATGATTTAGAAAAAAACAGAGAAAGCTGGGGTTTAAATTATGGATTGATGCTGAAGCTAAAAAAGCAAAGCGACACCACTGCAGTCATTAAAAAACTGGATGAGATACATCTTGAAAAAAACTACAAAAAACAGGCAAAGATCGAAGGTTTATCCCTTGAGGCGTTTATAAAAAGATATGGCGAACCTCTTAAAGCAGAATTATTACCCCTTAAACGTGCACGACTTCATCAGGGAAATATGCCGTTTGCAGAAGGAAGTGGTAATGTCGTTTTTTTGCGAATACTGATCGGTTTATCCATACTTATTTTGTTATTATCGATTGCCAATTACATTAATCTCGCCACTGCAAATGCAGTAAAACGCGCGAAAGAAGTAGGAGTAAGAAAAATTGTTGGCGCCTCAAAATTGCAAATCATTATTCAATTTGTATATGAAACCATTTTAATTGCGCTGTTCTCAGTATTGCTGGCATTGGTGATGGTCGAACTTTCATTGCCTTTTTACAATGCGTTATTAAACAAAAATCTCGTTCTTATCGGAAGTCAGTTCTACCTTCAATTAGTATTGGTTTTTATTCTTGTTGTTTTTGTTTCCGGTGTTATTCCTGCCATCTACATCTCAAATTTTGAAGTGCTGAAAGTTTTAAAAGGAAACTTTTCGAGAAGCAAAAGCGGTATCTGGCTTCGCAACGGAATGCTGATTTTACAATTTGCGATTTCCACATTTTTTATCATTGGTTCTTTTATCGTGTACCAGCAGGTAAATTTTATGGCCGAAAAAGATTTGGGTTTTAAAGGAGCGCAGGTTATAGACATTTCACTGAAGTCTAAAAAAGGAAAAGGACAGTTTGAAAGATATAAGGCCATTCAGCAGGAACTTCAAAAAATTAATCGCGTTGAAGCTGTTTCTGCAGGATCATTTTCTATTGGAAGTGTAGAAAATTCATGGGCCGGTTTGCATTACAAAAATTATCAGGAGGTGATAACGCAGCAACTGGACATTGATTTTGGAATGCTGGATCTGATGGGCATACAAGTTATAAAAGGACGTGACTTAAACGAAAAATTTGCTTCAGACACGATTTCCAATGTTTTACTAAATGAAACTGCCGCAAAAACATTGCAGGAAAAAGACCCATTGAATAAAGTAGTCAATTGGCAGGACGGCAATTACAGAGTGGTCGGAATTGTAAAAGACTTTAATTATTTTGGGCTTGAAAATAAAATTGGGCCAATGATTTTCTTTCACATCAAAGCACAATCATGGACTCAGAGTGAAATGCATACGGTAGCCGTTAAAATTTCTCCCGATGAAATGTCTCAAACCATTGATGCTATTGGAAAATTTTGGAAAACAAAAGTAGATACCGAATATCCTTTTGAATATGATTTTGTAGATAAAAACTTTGCCAGAACCTACAAAAAATACGAAAATCAAAGTCAGTTATTTTCTGTTCTAAATGTAGTTGTAATTCTAATTGCGGTATTCGGATTATTTGCTTTGGCTTCTTTTTCGATGGAACGACGATTTAGAGAAATTGCCATCAGAAAAACTCTCGGCGCAGAAACCAATACTTTACTCAAAGATTTATCAAAACAATATGTAATCTTCTGTATGATCGGTTTTTTGATCGGAATAATTCCTGCTTATATTTTATTGCAAAAATGGTTAGAATATTTTGCTTTTAGAATTGATATTCCAGTGCTTCCTTTTTTCGTTGCGCTTGTTTCTCTACTCTTTTTGACTTTGACAATTGTTTTGGCAAAAGCATATCAGGTAACCAAAATTGATGTCCTAAGATATTTAAAATACGAATAAATGCTACAAAACTATATCAACATATTTATATACCACATCAAAAACAATAAATTCTTTACGGCTTTGAATGTTTTGGGTTTGAGTATTGGAATCGCAGGATTGATTTTTGCGATTCTATATTGGAATGATGAATATTCTTATGACAAATGGAATACTTCAAGTGACAAAACCTATATCGTCATGAATGACCTGGGAGAAGGAAATGTTTTTGCCAGAAACTCTGCTATTACTGCTCCGGCGCTAAAATCAACTACGTCTTATTTAAAAGATTATTGCTATTTCAATACCTATTACACGAGAGAAACCATACAATACAATGGCAAAAGAGAATTGGTTGATAAAATATTTTCAGCCCAGGAAAGTTTCTTTTCTTTCTTTCCATTTGAATTCAAATATGGTAATGCAAAAAGTGCCCTGCACGATTCGCAAAGTATTGCTTTTTCTGAAGAAACAGCTTTTCGCTTATTTAAGAATGAAAACCCTGTTGGCAAACAAGTAAAATATGCGGACAAACTATTTGTTGTTCGCGGCGTATATCGATTACCCGAAAAATCAGTTGTAATACCAGCCGCAATTATAAATGGTATTGAAGAAGATTTGGAACATTTGAAAGACCACTGGGGTTTTAATTTTGGTTTAATTTTAAAATTAAATAAAAAGGAAGATGCAGCATTAGTAGCCAAAAGTCTGGATCAATTATTTCTTGAAAAAAACTATAAAAAGCAAGCGAGAAATCAAGGGATGACCCTTAAGGCTTTTATAAAAAAATTTGGCGAACCTTTGAAGTCTAAATTACTTCCTTTTAAAAATTCAAGACTTTATAATGGAGAGTATCCCTTTCCGGAAGGAACAGGAAATCTGCAGTTTTTACGAATATTAATGGCTTTATCGATCGTAATATTAATATCATCAATCGTAAACTATATAAATTTAGCCACGGCGAATGCCATAAAACGAGCAAAAGAAGTAGGCGTTAGAAAAATTATTGGCGCCACAAAATTGCAAATCGTTTATCAGTTTGTATTTGAAACGGCATTAATCACATCATTTGCCATATTATTGGCACTTGTAATTGTTGAAATTTCTTTGCCCTTTTACAATCAATTTTTAAACAAAGAATTAATTCTGTCCGGATCACAATTTTACCTGCAGCTCGTTATAATCTTCATCGCTGCGATCTTCGTTTGTGGCGTTTTTCCGGCAGTTTACATTTCAAATTTTAAAGTCCTGAACGTTTTAAAGGGAAATTATTTGCGTAGTAAAAGCGGAATATGGCTTAGAAACAGTATGCTTATTGTACAATTTTCGATTGCAACTTTTTTCATTATCGGATCTCTTATAGTTTACCAGCAGGTCAGTTTTATGATAGAAAAAGATTTAGGTTTTAAAGGATCTGAGGTAATGAATATTTCTTTTAGAGAGCAAAAAGGTAAAGGCAAATTTGAGCAATACAAAAGCATTCAACAGGAAATTCAAAAAATAAATGGTGTTGAAGATGTTTCTGCCGGAGCATTTTCTATTGGAGAAAATGAAATTTCAAAAGGTGGATTGTTTTATAACAACGAAGTAACCATAGTTCAGCAAATCGGATTTGATTTTGGAATGCTTGAAATGTTAGGTATTCAAGTAATAAAAGGAAGATCACTTACAGATAAACTGGCATCAGATACTATTTCTAATGTTTTACTGAATGAAGTGGCGGCTAAATCTTTGCGCGAAAAAAATCCACTGGATAAAGTAATTGGCTGGAATGGCGAAAAATATAAAGTTGTGGGAATCGTGAAAAACTTTCATTATTCTGGTTTAGACACTGAAATAAATCCTATGATTTTGTTCCATATCAATACACAGAAATGGACACAAGGCAATATAGAATATGTTTCTGTAAAGCTTTTGACAAAAGACATGTCAAAGACTATTGCTTCGCTTAAGGAATTTTGGTCTAAAAAAGTGGATTCTGAATATCCTTTTGAATACAATTTTGTAGATAAAAACTTTGCCAGAACCTACAAAAAGTACGAAGACCAAAGAAATTTATTTAGCTTATTAAACATTGTAGTAATCTTAATCGCCGTTTTTGGATTATTTGCCCTGGCTTCTTTTTCAATGGAAAGAAGATTACGCGAAATTGCCATTAGAAAAACACTTGGCGCAGAAACGAACATTTTACTGAAAGATTTATCTAAACAATATGTAATCTTCTGTATCATCGGATTTTTAATCGGGATTATTCCGGCTTATATTTTATTAAAAAAATGGCTTGAAAATTTTGCCTTCCGCATCGATGTTCCGGTTTTGCCTTTTATCCTTGCCTTTGTGTCTTTATTATTCCTGACACTTACAATCGTTTTGGCAAAAGCATACCAAATAACAAAAGTTGACATTTTAAAATATTTAAAATACGAATAAATAAGACTAAACTATGTTAACATATTTAATTACAGGATTTAAAAAACTCATAGGCTCTTTTTTCAGCATAAGAATACATTGAGTTACGTAATGGAAAAGCGCAATGTCCTCCATACTTTGGGGTTTCAAGATAAACATATGTACTTTCCTTAGCTATAGCTCTTGGGTAACATCTTTCACCTAAAAAAGGATCATCCAAAGAATTAATAATTAAAACAGGAGTGGTAATATATTGAAGCGAAAACTCTGGAGAAACACGCTGGTAATAGTCATCGCGACTGGCAAAACCATGCAATGGTGCTGTAAAATAATGATCAACTTCATCAAAAGAAGAAATGCTGTCAATTTGATCACGGTTTATAAAATCAGGAAATTGTGCTGCCTTATATTTGAGCTTTCTTTTAATATCAATTGTAAAATTCTTTAAATATACTCTGTTAAAGCCTTGTTTGAGTATAGCAGCACTTGTTGCAATATGAGTTGGCACTGAAATGCAAACAGCTCCTTTTATACGTTCATCGATTTTTGTCCATCCAAAATAATTTAGGAGCTGCACACCTCCCATTGAATATCCAATCAAATAAACATTTTCAAAGCCTTTTTGTAAAACAAACTGAACAGCCTCATTCAGATCATCAACCGCGCCGTGGTGATAAAGTCTCGGGAGACGGTTCATTTCTCCTCCACAAGTGCGATTATTCCATGCAAAAACTGAAAAACCTTTCTGCTGAAAATAAGTGGCACAACTATTATTATATGTTCGGCGGGAATCACCTTCTAAACCATGGCATAAAATCACTGCTTTTTTAGGATCATTTATTATAAAATCAATATTGATAAAATCTCCGTCACTCAACTCATGCTTTTCTCTTGTGTATCCTGGCACTTCAAACTTTTTAAACAAAGCAGCATAAATAGTAGAAATATGCCGGTTGCGATGAATAATCGGAGGAAAAACATATTCTGATTGTTCAATTACTGGCATAATAAAAAAGTTTTGATGCGTTATACAAATCTAAGAAATCAATCAATATGTAGTTTAAAACTCTATTTTTTTATTTCATTTATACACTTTGAAATAAATAGAAAGCTTTTACATATTGTAAAAATATCATGAGTTCAAAGATTGAAAACATTTTTTAGCAGTAAGAGTGAAAGATAAAAAATTATCGAAATCCTGCAAAACCTACTTATATAGTTATCGGACATTCACTAACAGCAGACAATCCTTATTATGGTAAATTCAGTTACAGGTTGAGAATAAAGAATAATTTATGGCATTTTATAATTAATTCGAATGATAATTCTTTTCAAACTCTTTTTTTTAAAGAGCAGTAAAATTTTAGTCATCAGCAAAAATGGGTTTTGGAGTCAATTACTCACTGAAGTTTTCCATATCTCTGTCTTTTCGCGTTGACTTATATGAGAAAGGATATGTCGAAACAAAATATAACTTGAGAAGGTCACAATACTAAAAGAAATAAAAAAATGTTATTTAAAGATTTCTTTTATTTTTTCTTTATTTTCGAAAAAAATTAGCTGTTACCCATCGTTCTTTCCAGCTACTCCATACTTTTTCAAACAAAATACTATTTTCTTTATAATTGCTTTTAAACAACTGTTTTGCAGTAGCAATATTTCCTTGCTCTTTCAAAAAAATTAAAAAATCATACTGCTCTTTGTGCAAGTCATAAATCGCTAATTTAAATTTGTGACGCAAAACGACACAATAAGTTTCGTTTTCAAGCGGTAGATCAGGCTGCTTTCCATTCTTAAATTCAGAATAATACTTTCGCACCGGAAATCGGAATTTAAATAAGGCAAATATTGGTACTAATTTTAATTCATTTTCGTGCGTATCCATGTTTGCTAATTGGTAGTCTTCTTCTGCTTTCACTTCAAAAAGAACGCTGATTTCATATTCAAACCGAGTCAGTTCAATCATAAAATCAATCCAGTCTTCTTTAATCTCTTCTTTGGCATCAGGTCTTTTATTTTCGAGATAGTCTGCAAAATGAGCACCCAAAAAAGATAAGTTATAATTTTGTGATGGTTTTGAAGCAAGATAATCATCCGCAAAAGCGCAAAAAAGATCTTCGCCTAAAGCATATTCTAAAGCACTAAATTGTTGTGACATACAATTTCGCAAACGTGCTATATAACTTCGCTGGTAAATTCCTAAATGTTCCTGAGCAGTAAGTTTTTCCGAGTGACAAATTACATCTTCAATTGAAGTTATATTTGATTCATTCGAAAGCAGATCATTAGGATTGATTCCTGTTTGCTGATAAGGATCCAGCAAAAGCTGCTGCATCCATTGCTGAAAATCTTTTAATGGTATTTTAACCGTTTTCTGCATTTTAGTGCCTATAAAATTTATTCATAGCAAATAGATTCAATGGGTTTGAAACCTGTTCTTTATCGAGAGAGAGTACTTTTGTTTGAATTCCAGCAAAAGTGGCATCCATATATTGCTTTGATTTTAGTAATTCCGAATGATATACATCAAAGTGCGGAATGTTGCCATCCCACTCCAGTAAAATGGAAGCTTCACCAGATAACTGATAAGCCTGCTGAAACAATTTCCAAACCTGATGGGTCACTTCCCTGTCATGGGTATCGATAATATAATTACCGCAATTTTGATGACCGGCCAAGTGCATTTGTACCACTCTATCATGTGGAATCCCGTTGATATATTCTAAAGGATCAAAATCATTATTAAAAGAAGACACATACACATTGTTTACATCCAAAAGTAATCCGCAGCCTGTTTCTTCGGTCATGATTCGTAAAAACTCCCATTCCGAAAGCGTCGAATTATTAAACGATGCATAAGTGCTTGGATTTTCTACTATCAGCGGCCTTTCTAAATAATCCTGAACTTGCCTGATTCTATTACAAACATGTTTCAATGAATCTTCATTTAGCGGAAGCGGCAATAAATCATGCGAATTAGTGGTTAAAACTCCTGTCCAGCACAAATGATCACTAATCCAGGCTGGTTTTACCTCGCTTGCCAGCTGTTTTAAATTTTTCAAATAATCTAAATTTAAAGGGTCTGTGCTTCCTATAGACAGCGATACCCCATGCATGACCACGGGATATTGCTCTGCTATTTGCTGTAAAATATATCTTGGCATTCCATGCGAATCCATAAAATTCTCAGAAATTACCTCAAACCAATCTACGGCTGGCTTTTTTTTCAAAATGTGCTCAAAATGCTGGCTTCTGAGTCCTAAACCTAATCCTAAATTAGGTAATCCAAGTTTAGTTGCCATTTTTATTCGAATCACAATCTGTAGCAGCCTGTGGCAGCCTTTCAGTGCTTTCCTGCTCCATTTTTAAAACTCTAAGATCGGCAGCAGCTTTTCTTTCGACAGGATTATTGATGTACGAACAAGATCTTGAACCACTTTGTCCACAAGAAGAATAATCCTGACCTGTAGTGCCGCGAACTGTATTTACGTATTCATCGCTTGGTCCGTATTGCTGTGGAGCTTCACCAAAGGATTTGCCGCTTGCTTTTCTTTTTTCTTCAAAACGTATTCTTGCTAATTGCCAAACACTAAGTCCTTTATTAGGTCCTTGTGCCATAAAACGAGATGACAAAATAGGCACGCCGCAACTGCCCTGATAGCGGCATTCGTTTTCACCTGGGTGACTAAATTCTTCGGTAGTACCAAAAATTCCACATCCACCCTGCCCTTTGCATGCATTTAAAGTATGGCAGGGATGACCAACAGCAGTTGAACAATCTCCCTTTCCTGCACAGTCATTATTTCCTGAATATCCGGCATTTTTGCATGAATTAAGCCCCATACATACATGAAGCTCTCTATTTACTAATTCTGACATATTATCTTTTTTATATTAATGATGATGGGTATAAGGGGTACCTGGTACTTTAGGCATATCGGCAACAATACTATGATCCAATCCTACATCAGGTAAAGAGGGGAAATAATTTTCACTTTTTATTGCCCAGCCCCAATTTACAGGATCTGCTTTTGCTAATTGATCCACCAGATTCATGATTTGAGCTTTAGGTCTTAAGAAACTTTGCTCAAACGAAAAAGGTTCAAATGTTAAAGCTCCTTTGTAAGCCTGATTCCCTTTTGTATAGCTGTACTGATTGATTTGATTTCCAACACCGCTCAAAAGCCAGATCATTGATTTATGAATACCATACATAAATAAATCATACTGGGTACTTTCATCTTTGTAATAGCAGGTTTCAATCATTAAAAGTATATAAGCAAAAACGGCATTACCCAATTCTGAACATAAGGCGAGTGACTGATTGCCTGAAGCTATATAATCTGCAGTACTAGGATTTGCATCAGTATCATATACAAAATAGCTAAAGAAATCGTCTAAACCCTGAATTTTACTGAATTTTTCCTGATAATAACCTCCAAGACTATAAGCTTCGAGGAATTTAGCAAAATGCGCCACTTCTTTTCCTGTATCATCATAATCTCCTTCCCAGAAAGTAACCTTGCCATTCACGACTTCCATAGGAACTGGCATTTTATCCGCTCCCCAAATCAAAGTATGCTGCTTCTCTTTGCTTCTTCCTTCTCCTTGTTCTACAATGCGTTCCAAAGCCTCAACTGCCGAATGAGCATCGTGTACCCCAACTAGTTCGCCACTATCATTGCCATTAGCAAATTGAGGATTATGATCTCTGTCATAATGTACAGTATTCATTGAATTTTGCGAATAGTACGGTTTTGGACGTTCCGGATTATCAGGAGGCAGCAATTGTGGCCTGTAATTATATGGCCCAGGGAAATCATCTTTTACACATTCAATAATCATTTCGTACAAACGGCCAATTGTTTGATAGTCAATCGTATCCTGCAGTTGTTTATTGGCATAAGGGTCTATAAACGGCTCAGGACTTTCTATTTGCAAAAAGGTTGTCAATTGTTTCAGCGACAATTTTGCAGCATTAATCTGGAATTCAGGAATATGCCCATCTAATTGTGTTGGAAATGACAATACTTTTCCAATACCCATTAGATCCGGCTCTATTTGACAAACTGCTTGTTTTACATTACAGGCAAGAGCCAAATGCAGCATTTCTTCTATCACAACGCTCATAATTAAAGCGGCCGATTTATTCGAATAAACCAATACATCCAGTTTTAGTTCCTGTGTAAGTTCATCAATTTCAGCCTCAGAGCGTTCGCCGGATTGTGAAAGCTGAGTATGAATTTTTGAATACAATTTATCCTGATCCTGTGCTCTGTTTATCGAGTAATAGGTTGATAAATAGGTTGGAATAGTAGCAAGCTCCAGCGCAATGGCCTGTTGCATTACGTCTTTAATATTCTCTTTTGTTACCGTATTTGAAAGTGTAAAAAGTTTTTCGATTTTCATGTGTTAAATTATTTTCATTTTGAATTATTCCTAAAGGGTTAAATAGATTACTTCGGACAAATAAATGGATAATATTTTTCGTCTATGATAGGCTCTATTCCAAAAAAATCATTCAGAACAGATTCCGCTGTACAAAAAGCACCTTCTACCCAAGCCTGATCATTTGAATACGCTTCTCCAACTATAAAAATTTCGCAATCTGTTTTCGGCACAAGTTGTGATGGTTTTCTAATTTTTTGCTGTACATCACCTAAGTCATAATGCGATTTATAAGCATGATAACCTGCGTTAAAAGGAGGAAGTGACCAATCCATGTACCTCGTTTCTAAAGGTTCAGGCACATAAGAATAATCTGCCTGTGGTCCAAAATGAAGTGAGGCCAATTGAGAGCGAAGCATTTTTACCATTATAGGCGTAGCTTCTCTGGGGCCTTCAAGTGGCTGGCAATCTCTGGACTCCGGAATTTTACGTGTTTTATTTGG
This sequence comes from Flavobacterium sp. W22_SRS_FK3, assembly GCF_052113665.1. Lineage (NCBI taxonomy): Bacteria > Pseudomonadati > Bacteroidota > Flavobacteriia > Flavobacteriales > Flavobacteriaceae > Flavobacterium > Flavobacterium sp. W22_SRS_FK3. The sequence goes on from NZ_JBGQOF010000005.1 coordinate 130,369, forward strand.
GCCAAGTTCTAAAGCTTTCCAGAATGTTGCATACTGAATATCATCGTAACTGGCAAGAATACCATATACTTTATCCCCTTTTTCACTTCTGGCATTATCGCCAAAATAAACGACTTGTCGGATGGGCATATCTGTAATACTTGGACCAATGGTATCCAATTCGGCAATCGTTGAGATTTGTTTTTCTTTTTTAAAAGTAAGACGATCCTGAATTGCGCTTTCTACAGCCGCTATAAAACTGGCCTTATCATTAAAGGTATTACCTATTATAAGAGGATTTTTAGCCTTTTCTATTTCTTTTAAATATTTAGAAGGAAAATGCTCTTTATTTAATTTGGCGATTCCTTCCTGTGTTAAGAAGTAACTTGTTAACTTAGCAGGATAAGTTGGACTTCCGTCTAAAGTTTCTCTCCACCATGGAGTCTTGAAAAACATACCTACTTTATAGGAAGGCTCCATAAGTACAGACTCCAAATATAGTTGCACTTTTTCGTGATTTAATATATCTAAACCTTCTTTGTCGCTATATCTTGATGCTTGAGCCACTAATTCAATGGCTGCTCTTGACATTGCAAGAAATGCAGCATGGCATATTTTGCTTTCTGCAAGCGTATCAGGATCCTGACGTGTTGCTGTTGTAAAATGTACTCCTGACTTGGTATACAAAATAGAACGCAATCGGGTATTTGGAAAATAATTTAGCGTGATTCCTTTTTCTTTTGCCAATTTTTCAACCTTTTCGAATAAGCTATCAAATAAGCTGGAATACCCTTTTATTAACGTTTTGTATTCTGTTCCCGGAAGAAACTCATCATTGACATTAAAAGACTGGGCGCTATTGCTGTTTACCACGTTTGAACTATATCCATTTCCATCCGCTAAATAGCTAAATCCTTCTTGTCCAAGCATATCATAACTCAGGTTCCAATATCCAATTTCCTTTAGTAAATCTCCTTTCTGATAAATCGAACTATCAGGCATATCGATATTAATTCTTCCTTCATCATAAAATTTACACCATTCTCTTCGGGTAGTAGGCCCTGTTGTTTGCGTGATCGCAACAGATTGTGTCGTTGTAAAACCATCATCTGGAGGAGCATCCTGAGCGTAATTGTTTGCAAAATATGGGGCTGGCTGTTTAGAAGTAACATCTGAAATGTACATGTTTTTAGATCGCAAAGACAGTAGTGGATCTCCGGATTCATTAAATGGAATTGAATCTTTCTTTAAATCCAGTTTCTCTATAACTTTAGTTACCAAACGATGTCCGGGTCCTTTAGGAGTTCCATCCCAATACAAATATCTCATACCGCCCAATTCCAGATACGAATTGTTTTTGTCGTCTTTATAATGCCATGTACAAACACGTGCACCTGGTTCTCTGGTACCTGTGTTTTTTTTAGAAAAATCATATTTACCCCAATCGTAAAGTTCCAACACATCGCCTTTAACAAGCATTTTTTGGTTCTTTTCCTGTTTAGATTTTCCATCAAGTAATCTCCAGGCAGTATAAAGTCCGGCTGCACCTGCTCCAAAAATAGAATATGTTTTCTTAGTCATGATAATATTTTTTTAAAATTTTTGATCGTTTTTATTCATTACCCAATCTTTCCATTTGCTGTGCGAGATCTTTTCGAGGAATTACAATTTCGACCAGAGTAGGAAGATTTGTTTTTTTCTTCAATTTAAGCAGCACTTCGTTAAGCTCTGTAACCGTTTTGGCTTTGTAGCTATTTGCTCCAAATGCTTTGGCAAGTGCCTGATAATCCCATTTTGGAAGAATATCAAATGCATCAAATTTATAAGATGGTCCTGCCTTAAATGAGTCAATATCTACATAAACCTGCTCTATAGCATATACCCCATTGCTCATTACAAAAATTATGGAGTTGATGTTGTATTTTACAAGAGTCGAAAGTGACTGTGCGATCATCATAAAACCACCATCACCGGCTACTGTCCACGCCTGTTTACCGCTTCCAAGCTGTGCTCCGGAAGCTGCACCAGTTTCAAAACCAATACACTGCCAGGCAGCCGAAGAAATATAGGCGTTCTGTGATAATCCGTACATATTGGTAGCCACATACATGGATGAACTTACACCAAAAGTCATCACAATGTCCTTAAGCATTTTCTGCTTTTGCAGAAAAGCCGTTGTATGCTCAAAAAAGCGGTTAAATGTTATTACTTCGGGTGTTAAATCATATTTAGAGTCTGAATTGGATCTCCACGGTTCTGGAAATTTTGGCTGAGCTGGTGCTATTGTTTTTAAAGGATATCCTGCTGCTTTTTTAAAACGTTCAATTAATCCTTCAATAAAGTCTTTTAGAGTTACATTGTTGTATGTAAAATAACCAACACGCATTTCCTGCGTTGTTGCCTGAATCATATCTGAAAACTTATTTTCTACCAGCCATAAATAATCGTCGGTAATAATAGTTCCTAAAGACAAAATACAATTAGAGGCTTCAACTAATTTGATCACTTCGGGTATTGAAGCCTGATCAGAATAGGTTCCAATAAATTTATCCCCTTTCTCTTCCAGTACCGTTTTTCCAAGTGAAGTTGTCGTATACAACATTCCACTTTCTTTAATAAGCTCTTCTAATAAATGGGATAAACCGTGCCGCAAGATTTCTACACCTGCCAAAATTATTGGCGATTTTGCCTGACTAATTTGAATCCAGGCCTGAGAAACAGCATTTTCAAGTGCCGCTTTTTCACTCTTTATAATTTGAGGCTCTAGTTTTTTATTAGAAGGTTTAGGACAAGGTTCACCCCAAACCTCTTTATAACATGCTATGTACACAGGGCGCTGGTGTGTAAGCGCCGCAATGATTAATTTATCTATTTTTTCAGGAGCATCTACAGAACTGCTCAAAGTCTCGGCAGCAACAGTTACTCTTTCGTAAACTTCCTGATCTGCATTGAGATTACCCGTAGAGTGATGATAAAGTACATTGTACATACTTCCAATTTGTCGCGCATCAGCTCCGGGAGTTGCACTAATGACTACAACAGGACTACGCTCTACATAAGCTCCTGCAATAGCATTTAATGCACTAAAAGTACTGACACCATATTGGAAAGACACAGCTGATAAACCTCTGGTACGCGCATAAGCATCTGCCGCATAAGAAGCATCCAATTCGTTTGAAGTTCCAATAGTTTCAATTCCGTCAAAGTCTTCTAAAGCTTGTGTAAAATGTTTTACATAATCGCCCGGAATTTGAAAAACTTCAGTAACATTTAATTGCTTTAGTCGCGTAAGCAGATAATCTGCAACTGTAAATTCTTTTATAGGTTTCATTTTGCTATTCTAAATTAGAAGTAGTATTTATTTTTTCATCTGTTAATTTCCTTCGCTTCGGATTGTTTAAATTTTTATACGCACCTGTAAACTGCCAATGTTATCGGTTAGTCCAGCTCCGTATTCAGCATTTAAATCATCGTTTATACATAATTTTAAAGCCCCACTTTGTCCTTCGGGAGTTAAAACAGGTCCGTCTCCAATTAAGAAAGGAGCATTCGTTCCAACTTGTCCTATAAGTGTCCCCATATTTATATTTTGAATTGGATAGCCAGATTGCATTACAGTAATACCCGGACATCCATTTGCTCCGTACAGATTACCACCATTTGTAGCCGGATCTGCAGTCCATTGGCCTGATTTGTAACTTACAGTTACCTGATTTCCGGGCTGCACAGTAACTCCTGTATTCTGCCATGCCTTATTTGCATTCACCTGAGCAAACGTTTCTACTAATTGTAAGGTATTAGCATCAATATGCGAAAACTGGGCTTGTACGCCATTAATTATAAATTCTAAAATGATATTTTGAACGTATTGCAACTGCACTGTTCCATTACTCAAAGTTTCAACATACCAGGTTGTGTTCATTGAAATCACTTTTCCAAAAGAATTTTCAAAATTGATATTACCCACCGCACCACCATGATTTGTAGTGCTTACGTTTATACTTGAATAATCGGTAACCGTAATGCCTTTAGCATTCAATGAATTCAATTGCTGTGTCAAATAGGTTGACGGATCTATAATTGAAGGATCTGTAAATGGCAGCTGAGTTCTGTCGGCGATTGGAAAAACCGGATTTCCTGTACCGGAAACAACTGGTCCTCCTGTCATCAATACTGAAACACCATGAGGTACCGAAATTTGTTTGTTATACTGAGTTGTTGGATCTTGTACCGGAATAAGACTTGAATCTGGAACGAAACCAGGACCATAAGGACCTTCTACCTGATTTTGTATAACATGATAAAGCCAAGTGCCATTTTCTGCATGGATTAAAGTATTTTGAATTGGCTGCGCCCCGCTTGGATCAGCGTTATCTGCAATGTATACTCTTTGTTCATAAAACAATACACTACTTGCCTGTGTATATCTACCCTCACGATTTGGTGCACCACCCGCTATAGCCGAAAATGAGATTTCTTCAAAATAAGGAAAATTCTTAGTAATATAACCATTTAAAGCACCAGCCTGAGGTAAAGGCATAACATTATAACCTGTGGCAGCAGCTCCAGTGGGACTGTTCCAGGTACCAATAAAATTATTTAAAAGACCAAGATTATCAATTCCAACGACTGGTGGCTGATTTGTTGCTGATACAAGTGGAGTTGTAATATCCGGAACTACAGCGACTGCAGCTGCTTGTTGCGCTAGATAAGGGCATTTTTGTTGTTCTAAGTTTATTGAATTTTCCATTTTTTTATTATTTTATTCCCTGTTTATTAGGGCTTATATTAGGTTTCAGTAGATTTTATTTCTCTATAAAATTATTATGCTCCTAATATTTAAATAAAAAAAAAGGTATGAATGCCGAATTGTTATGCATGAGAAACCAAAATACCTGCATAAGAGCATTTTTGTACTTTAAAACATAAGTTTGTTGCTGCCAGAACAAATAGCACAGCATCATTCCTCCAAGCAAGACTATCTTAGTATCAGGTTAAATTCTGAATGGAATTCAGAACAAAGAATAAATAATTTAGAAGATTTTTAGTTTAGAAATTCGATGAAACGTCTATAGTTGAATAATAGTCCTTTTAATAAGTTAAATAGGGATTTATTGCCATCTTTCTAAAACAGTGAGAATATATTTTAGCTTTTTGCTGATTTTATAGAATTTTTCTGTTTTGCTCAAGATTCTTTTCAATCATTGAAAAAGGATCTTGAGCATAAAATAATACATTCCGATTTCAAAAAAGCTTTATCCATCATCAATAAAAAAGAGAATTTGATGATGCTCAAAAAATGATCTGGGAGTCATTAAAATAAAAATTCTAACCGAATTTAGTCTTTATGATTAAGCTTTTAAGCTTTGACAAAATCTTATATCAATTTTCTCTTACAGAAGAGCAAAAACTGAAAATTCAGTGATACTAAAATAAGTGTACAATCTATCTCAAGGGAATAATATTTAATTCAAAAATTTCACACAAAAGAATGCAAAAAAATTAAGTTCAATAAAGATTAGACTTACATGTACTATTTTGAATTAAAACAATTGACAAAAGAATTATACGAAACATATAGGTATAAAAAAACCATTTCATCTGAAATGGTTTTTTTATTTGATTTAGAAAAAACAAGTAATATCATAGTATCACATTTCGTTCAATTCATTGAACTCGTGTAATGATTTCAGTGTGCCTTCATAAAATAGAATAGCAGCTATTAAATTAGCTTTGTCTGAATAAGGCATCATTTTTCTTTGAAACTCTACTGTCGTCTCTAGGAAAGTTGTAGTGCCAACTGCCTGATTATCTAATATCTTTTTGTGATCACTATCGTCCGGAATACCTAAATCAGCCATTGTGACACCTGGTTTAGTAACCAAAGCAATGTATGGAAGGGTTTTTACAAGAACTTTAATACGCTCAATGTATAATTCCAAAAGTTCTCCTTTTTGCATACCACTCAATTCTTTTTGGTCATGGTATTTGCGAATTAGAGCTGTTGTACTGATAATACTTCTTGGAGCGTTTTTTGTCTGTGCTGAAATAGCGCCAGTTGTCAAGAAGAAAAGGAAACTTAGTAAAATAATTTTGCTCTTCATTTTATGAATGTAATTGGTTGTTAATGAAAACAAAAATATATAAATTAAATTAAGCTGCAACTTAATTGATTTCTTTTTTTTTGTTAATGATTACTATTGGTTATTTTTAGGGTAAATTCTATAAATAATATTGTTCTGTGTTCTTACTTTATAATTCTAAAACGCCCCGGATATTTTATAAATATACTTTTTTTATTACCGTAATAGTCCATAAATTCTTCGCAAACAAACACGGCATGTGCTGTTGACCATGCAACAACTCCGCAAAATTCACTTCCTGATTCCCGCTTTAACTTTTGTATTTGTTTTCCTATTTCGAAACCTAAATATTTATAAATTGTTGGGGTATGTACTTCACCATCTTCTAAATCCTCTAATGCTTTATCAAAAATTGCCTCTTTGTCAATAACTTGCTTATATTTTGCCATTACTGCGTATGTTAATATCGCATATTCTGTTATTTTTTCGCTTTCGCAATTGTCTTTAATATATACAAAACCTGCAGATTCTCTAGCCTTCTTTAGTTCTTCGTTTTTCAGATTAAATGATGCATTATTTTTTAATGTAATTTTTTGTAAACTGTCATTAATTTTTTCTGTCACAAAAAGGTTATCTAATCCATAAACGTTTAAAGAAGCCTTAATAAAAGCTATCGATGAACAATTTGTACGTTCTCCCTGTTTAAAACTTTCGAATATTTTATCTGAACTTAATTGTGAATAAGAATTTGAGCATACGAGCATTAAAAATAAAAATATTGAAGTAACAGATTTCATTGTCTTTTGATTTTATAATTGTTTCCTAAGTAATTTTTGAGAAAATATTGATTTTACAAATCTATAAAAATCAACTCACAATTGTTTTTTTACTTCTTAAACTTTTATAAAAAATTGCAGCAGTAATAATATTAAAAAAATAAAACCCAAATTCCAACTGATCGAAATTTGGGTTTTAATTTTATTGGAACTTATAACATTAATCTAAAATAAAGCTAACACTTACATTTGCAGTTATTTCGATTTCTCCGATTGCCATAGTTTCATTCGAAGAACCGGCATCTGCAGATTCTTTCATTCTCATAGAAGCATACATAGGCTGTGGATGATATATTTGGGAGTTATCAGAAATAACAAACGCCTTCCCTACTTTTTGCCCTAAAACAGAAACATAATCTTCTGCTTTTGCTTTAGCGTCTTTCATCGCAATTTTTCTTGCTTCAGATTGGTATTGAGCTAATTTAGAGGACTCAAAAGAAACTTTATCGATACGATTTATCCCTTGTTGAACCAATCCTTCCATTAATTCATCGTATTTAGATAAATCTTTCAATAAAATTTCTACAGTCTGAACAGCATTATAACTGGTTTTCTTTTTTTCGTAATCGTACTGCGGATTCAATGCAACTTGTTTTGTTCTGAAGTCAGCTGTTGGAATATTCATTTTTTTGATGAATTTTAAAACAGCATCAATCTTTTCGTCATTTTGTTTCTTGACGTCTTTAGCATTATTTCCTTTTGTTTCAACTGTAACTGAAACTGAAACCTGATCCGGGGCTATTTTTACTTTTCCTTCTCCATTAACATTGATTTGAGGAATTTGTTTTGTTTCCTGGCCGTAAGACATAGTCATACACATGATTGTTAAAAATAATATTAGTTTTTTCATTTTTGTTATATTTTAATTGTTTGATAATGGCATTTCAAAAGTTGTGCCAGCATTATAATTTATCCATTTTAGCCATTACAAAAAGTATCAAAATAGGAATCGCAAGTAAAATTGTCATTAAAGTATGATCCATAAGCAATGAAGGTTCTTTTATCAAAGTAATTAAGTAACCTCCTACAGCACCCCCAAAATGAGCGGTATGTCCAATATTGTCATTTTTGGCTTTCATTCCATAAATTGAATAGAGTAAATATAAAATTCCAAAAAGATAGGCCGGAATTGGAATCACAAAAAATATTCCCAGCATCATATCAGGCTGCAATAAAATTGCCGAATATAAAACCCCTGTTACAGCTCCAGATGCACCTACAGCTCTATAGCTATAATCATTTTTGTGAAACAACATAGTTAACAAACTTCCGAAAATTAAACTTCCAAAATAAACTAAAACAAAAGAAAAAGTACCTAACCAATTCAAAACCACAGGTGCAAAAAACCAAAGCGTAAGCATATTAAAAACCAGATGCATCATATCTACATGCAAAAAACCGGATGAAAGCATCCTGATTTGTTCTCCTGAACGAATGCTTCCTACATGGAATTCATATTTTCTAAAAAAAGCAGGATCATTAAACCCCTTATAACTAATCAAAACATTTGCAATGATAACTCCTATCAAAATGGTATTCATAAATTTTAATTTATTTGAATTGTAAATATAGTCAATCTTAGAGAGAACTTTCAAACTGTCCAAAATATATGGCGTTATTCATTTTTACTTTATCTTTGTAAAAAAAAGTTAGATGCAGTTTCTTGTTTATATCTTAGCCTATCCTTTACTTTGGTTTATTTCTATACTTCCTTTTAGAATATTTTACTGGTTTTCAGATTGTGTCTATTTTCTGGTATATTATATTATTGGATACCGTAAAAAAGTGGTGCATGCAAATCTGGCACTTGCACTACCACATTTAAGCGATACTCAAAGAAAAAAAATTGAGAAAAAATTCTATCAGCATATGTGTGATATGTTTTTGGAAATGATCAAAACAATGAGTATTTCACATGCAGAAATGGATAAAAGATTTCAAATAACTAATATAGATCTGATATTGGATTATGCAAAAAAAGGAAAAAGTGCCATTCTCGTTGCTTCTCATTATGCAAGTTATGAATGGCTTTTGACGATTAATCCAAAGATTGGTTTTCATGGTGTTGCTGTCTATAAAAAACTTGCTAATCCGTATTTTGACAAATTAATCCGAAAAATTCGCTCTAAATATGATACAGAATTAATAGAAACAAAAAAAGCAATTCCGCTGATGGCTCAAAACCAGCGTAATGGAATATTAAGTTTATATGGATTAGCAAGCGATCAATCGCCAAAATTAGACCGTATTTTTCACTCAAGTAAATTTATGGGAATCGAAGTTCCCGTACATACAGGAGCTGAAATGCTGGCAAAAAAATATAATTTAAGTGTAATTTTTGTAAAAGTTGAAAAAGTGAGAAGAGGTTATTATGAAGCTACTTTTATTTCGCTTGCCGATAACCCTAAAGATTTTGAAGATTTTAAAATTACTGAAATGTATTTAAAAGAAGTCGAAAAACAAATTTATGAAGCTCCAGAATACTACTTATGGACGCATAAAAGATGGAAACACAAAAATAAAAAAAGCTCAAAAGTCTGATAACTTTTGAGCTTTTTTGTGAAATTTTACTTCATTCTTTTACAAGATAAATTCCATCTTCTTTAATTTCTATGAGTTTATCTTTGTATAAAGCTCCAATCGCTTTTTTGAAAGTCTTTTTACTCATTTTTAATACTGTTTTAATATCTTCCGGATGTGAATTGTCGTTTAATCGTAAAAATCCTCTGTTTGCTCTTAATTCATCTAAAATTTTCTCTGCATTAGGCTCAATACTTTGATAACCCTGTACTTGCAAAGCAACATCTATTTTATTATCAGGACGAATGTTTTTGATGTAACCTCTCATCCTGTCACCTGTTCTTATGGCATCATCATAAACTTCATCTTTATACAACAATCCTTTATGCTGTTCATTGATGATAACATTAATTCCTAATTCGGTAATATGTGAAACGATCAAATCTACTTCTTCTCCTTTTTCGACCGTAAGATGATCATTTTTTAAAAATTGGTTCAGTTTACTTGAAGCTACTAAACGATTTGTTTTTTCGTCCATGTACAAATACACCAAATAACGCTTCCCTTTTTCCATCGGGCGTGCCTGCTCTTTAAACGGAACAAGAATATCCTTTTCCATTCCCCAATCCATAAAAGCACCAACCTGATTGATATAATTTACCCGTAAAAGCGCAAATTCGTTCAATAAAATATAAGGTTCAAGTGTTGTCGCAACCGGACGCTGTTCATGATCTAAATAGACAAAAACAACAAGCTCTTCGCCTATTTCAAATTCATTCGGAACGTATTTATTTGGTAATAATATATCGTGAATTCCTTCCGGATCTTTTTCAGGATTTCCTAAAAATAAACCAACTTTGGTATCACGTAATATGGTAAGTGTATTGTATTTTCCTATTTCAATCATATTCTTGAAGTTCTAAGCTCTAAATTAGCTAAGTTTTAAGGTGCAAATGTACGAAGTTTGAAAATGGTACAGCGAAAATGTTTTACATAAAAATGAAACAACCTCATTATTGCAATCTATCTTTTTTTAATTAAATTTGAGAACCTTAAATAATTTCCAGTCAAATGAAAAAAAATATCTTTTGTTTCGTTTTTATCTTTTTGTTCTTTTCTCAAATCGCCATTTCTCAAGTTGCTGAAGATCCAGAGATAAAAAAAATGATTTCTGAAGTTAAAGCCCAGAACCTGGAAATAACTGTTCAAAAATTAGTCACTTTTGGGACCAGACATACTTTAAGTGATACTAAAAGTAAAACAAAAGGAATTGGTGCAGCACAACAATGGGTAAAATCAGAATTTGAAAAATATGCATTAGAATCTGATGGAAGATTAACTTCAACAATAGATTATTTTACGGTTAAAGCAGATGGAAAACGAATTAAAGTGGATAGTCAGCTTGGAAATGTAATGGCAACTTTAAAAGGAACAGATCCTACCGATAATCGTGTACTTATCATTAGTGGTCATCTCGATTCACGTGTTTCTGACGTAATGAATGTAAAATCTGATGCACCCGGCGCAAATGACGACGGCTCAGGAGTTGCAGCTGTAATGGAACTAGCAAAAATAATGAGCAAAAGATCATTTCCTGTTACTATAATTTTTGTAGCAGTTACTGGTGAAGAACAAGGGCTTTACGGTGCCAGGCATCTTGCTGAATTTGCCAAAGAATCTAATTGGAATATAATTGCTATGTTAAATAATGACATGATTGGGAACAGTTTATCAAGCGGAACTAATCTAAGAGATAATACTCAAGTCAGAATTTTCAGCGAGAGTATTCCGTATTTAGAAACTGAGGATGAAGCTAAAATGCGTAAAGCAACTAATCGTGAGAATGATAGTGCGTCTCGTTTATTGGCAAGATATATCAAAACAATTACAGAGCAATATATTGATCAGCTTACTGTAAAATTGGTGTACAGAAATGATCGTTTTTTACGTGGAGGCGATCATACCCCTTTTAGTCAAAATGGTTTTCCAGCTGTTCGTTTTTGCGAAATGAATGAAAATTTTGATCATCAGCATCAGGATTTAAGAACGGAAAATAATGTTAAATTTGGAGATCTTCCTGAATTTATGGATTTCGACTATTTAAGAAAAAATACCTGTGCCAATTTAGCTGTTTTGGCTAATTTGGCATGGTCTCCAAAAGCTCCTGTGAATCTTGGCATTGAAGTAAAAAATCTTTCTAATTCTTCAATTTTAATTTGGAATTCACCAGAAGATAAGCCACAATTCGGATACCAAATTTTGATGCGTGAAACGTCTTCCTCTCAATGGGAAAAAACTTTTTTTGTAAAAGATACCAAAGCCGAAATTCCGTATTCTAAAGATAATTGTTTATTTGCTGTACAAACAGTTGATGCTTTAGGACATGCCAGTTTACCCGTTTTTCCAATTCCAATTCGATAAAAAAAGCGTCATTTAGACGCTTTTCTTTCATAAATTATTTTTTTAAATTAATTCTTTAAAATATTGTTTCAGAATCAAATCATTCTCTACAGATGGTGTAAAAACTTCCAGAACAGCAGGTACGTCATCTTCTGCATACAATGCTGAAATTTTGATTTCTAATGATTCTGTATCTGATGCCGTCAAATAATTAAACCGATACATTTTTGCCAAATGTTCTGCTGTTAAATGATGCGACGTTTCAAAATAAGTATTAAAAACAGGTTTTTCTTCATGACCAGGCAAAATTCTAAAAATTCCTCCTCCTCCATTATTAATCAAAATAATTTTGAAATTTTTAGGAATATAAGAATTCCATAAAGCATTGCTATCATATAAGAAGCTAATATCACCGGTAATAAAGATGGTTTGTTTTAGACTTCCAACTGCAGCACCTATTGCTGTTGATGTACTGCCATCTATTCCACTAGTTCCTCTATTGCAAAAAACTTCTATTGAAGAATCAATATCAATTAATTGTGCATATCTAATAGCAGAACTGTTGCTTATTTGCAGTTGACTGCTTTTAGGCAAAGAAGCTATTATTTTTTGAAATACTTTAAAATCAGAAAATGGTATTTTATCTAAATACTTTTGTTTTTTAATTTTTCGCAACTGATAAACCTCATTGATCTGTTTGAAATAATCACTTTCTGCAAAAACTGTTTTAGATAACAAGGCATTAAAGAAATCATTTGGGTGCATCACAAAATGTTTGGTTAAAGCATTGAATGTATCGTAAGCTCGTAAAGTATCAATATGCCAATGATGCAGCGGTTTGTATTTCCGTAAAAAACCTTTAATGCGTTTCGAAACGACCATTCCTCCAAAAGTTACTAAAATTTCAGGCTCAAACTCCTTAAAATCTATATCATCAAAAGGGGTTATTAAAGTATCAATACTATTAATAAAATTTGTATGATGTAAATTAGAAGTAGTTTCTGTCAGAACTACAATTGATGGATCATTAGCAAGATTTTCTACTGTTCTTTTATCGATTGAATCTCTTTCATTTACCCCAACTAAAATAAGTTTTCGTTTGGCCGAATTCCATATTGAAACAAAATCTTCTATATTTTCAATGGATTTTGTTTCGATAATTTCATCCGGATATGTGATTTTTGGCTGGATCGAAAGTGCTTCAACTGTTTCATATAAAGGTTCTTCAAAAGGTGCATTAATGTGAACAGGACCTCTTTGAAGAATTGCAGTTTCTATGGCTTTATTAATTTTTAAATCATTTTCATCAGAAGCCTCTTCGGTTAAATTGGCATTGAAAACCGAATGATTCTGAAAAACATTTTGCTGACGAATGGTTTGACCGTCACCGATATCAATCTTATTTTGAGGTCGATCTGCAGAAATCACAATTAATGGAATCTGACTATAAAATGCCTCTGCTACAGCAGGATAATAATTCAATAATGCCGATCCTGATGTACACACAATTGCCGTTGGTCTTTTTGTTTGCTGGGCAATTCCTAAAGCAAAAAATGCAGCACAACGCTCATCTGCTATGCTATAGCATTTAAAATTAGGATTTTGGGCAAAACCAATGGTCAAAGGAGCATTCCTGGATCCGGGAGAAATTATAATGTTATCAATTCCTTTTGCTAAACAAATTTCTATAATGCTTTGAGCAAGTGGTATTTTGGGGTAAATCATGCTAAATGGCGTATTATTTTTAAAGAAATCTAAAGTTCAGATTTTTTTTGACTACACAAAGTTACAAACTTCACTTTTGATTTAACTTATAAATAGGAATATATTGATTCAATTTCTAGAAAAAGAAAATATATTTGTAAAACCTAATTTTCTAAATAAAAAACAAACTTCTTTATGCGTTTTATATATCTGTTTTTACTTTTAATTTCTATACAAACGATAAAATCTCAAAATCAATTTATTCCGGAGGACGTACCCTATAAAAGAGCTTTAGAAAATGCAAAAAAAGAAAATAAACCTATTTTTATAATGCTTTATGCAGACTGGTGCCCACATTGCAATCAAATGAAAAAAGAAGTTTTTAGTGATTCGGCTGTTATGGATTTTTTAAAGAAAAATTATATTTGCCTTTGGAAAAATATTGAAAAAGAAGAAGGTATTTCGCTTAAAAATAAATTCAATACAAAATCATTACCTACTTTTTTGTTTTTAGATACAAATGAAACACTTATTTATGCATTAAAAGGAGAAATGAAAACAGCAGAATTCATGACTGAGGTCAGTTATGCGCTGAATCCAAGAATGCAGTTGCCTTATTTAGAAAAAGAATTCATGGCTGACACGGGCAATTCTAATAAGTTTTTTGCTTATCTAAATGTATTAAAAAAAGGAAGAGAGAGAACCGATTTATCTCCCGCAACACATTTTTATCTCGTAACGCAATCAGATGCACAGTTAGTTAGTGAAATAAACTGGCGCGCTATCGCCAATGGTGTTACAGACATCGATTCGAGAGAATTTCAATATGTTTTAAAACATCAAAAAGAATTTGCTGCCGTAGCTTCTCAAAACCGTATCGATCGTAAAATACAAAGTATCGTAACCGAATTGCTTCGCCCCCTGGTTGATAATTTGGATACCATAAATTATTATAAACAAAGAGAAATTGCAAAATCGATTCGTTTGCAGAAAACAGATTCTTTGATTTTTAAGTTCGATTTGACTTTAGCTGAAAGAACAGAAAACTGGCAATTTTACAAGAAAACAACACTTGAAAATACTGAGAATTTAGTCTGGAATGATGTTAGTTTTCTAAAAGAAATTGGCCAGACGTATTTTAAGCATATTGCTGATATAGAAAGTTTAAAAAAAGCCATTTTCTGGGTAAGCCATTCAGTAAAATTAAATGATTCTTATGACGGGAATTTGCTTTTGGCAAGACTTTACAACAAAATAAAAGAAAAAAAAATGGCCATAAAATATGCTAAAGATGCAAAAATTATTGCAAATGAAATGAATTGGAATTCAAAAGAAGTAGATGTGTTATTAACTGAACTGGGCATTAAATAACAAAAAATCATGAATGTAGTAATAAGAGATGCAACGTTAGAAGACTTAGAAAAAATATTAGAAATAGTTAACCATTCCATTTTGCATACAACAGCAAATTATAATTATGAAACTCAAAATTTAGAAGTTCAGACAAAATGGTTTGAAGATAAGAAAGCTAAAAATCTACCCATAATTGTGGCTGATTTAGATGGTGATGTAGTTGGTTTTGGGAGTTACGGCCCATTCCGTGAAAAAATTGGGTATCAATATACTGTTGAGCATTCGGTCTATGTCATAAATAATGTGATTGGAAAAAGCATTGGTTCTAAATTATTGACCGAACTGATTCGCCTGGCGAAAGAACAAAATTATCACGTCATGATTGGCGCCATTGATGCAGATAATGCCGGAAGTATTGCCTTTCATGAAAAATTTGGATTTGTTGTTACAGGAACAATTAGGGAAGTTGGTTATAAATTTGATCATTGGCTTGACTTAGTACTCATGCAATTGATTTTAGAATGATTTTTTAGTCCATCACAATAAATAAAAGAAAAGAATAATATAAAAAATCATAACCGTTTACAAATAGTATCTTTGCAGCTTTACAAATACTATGGATTTTACGTTACTCTCTTCACCTTTACAAGGATTTACCGATTTTCGATTTAGAAATACCCAAAATAGACTTTTTGGAGGAATAGACACTTTTTATTCTCCATATATTCGTTTGAATGGAAAATTGATTATAAAATCATCTTACGAAAGAGACTTGCTACCTGAAAATAATTTAGATTTAGAAGTAATTCCACAAGTGATAACGAATGATGCCGATGAGTTTTTGTTTGTTGCCAAATATGTTCAGGAATTAGGGTATAAAGAATTAAACTGGAATTTAGGCTGTCCGTATCCTATGGTAACCAAATCCGGAATGGGTTCGGGATTAATTAAAAATACGGATCAAATCAATTATATTCTGGACAGAGCTCATTCTGAAACAGATATCATTGTATCCTTGAAAATGCGTTTGGGTTATGATAATACTGATGAAATCCTGGATGTTTTACCTATTTTAGATACGTATCCAATTAAAAATATTGCCATTCATGCCCGAATTGGCAAGCAATTATACAAAGGCGGCGTTCATTTGGATGCGTTTCAGCAATGCATCGATAATACTAAACATAAACTGTATTACAATGGTGATATTACTTCTGTAGCTAGATTTCACGAAATGCAAGAGCGTTTCCCAACCATAGACCATTGGATGATTGGAAGAGGCTTAATAGCTGACCCTTTTTTACCATCAATGATAAAAAACAACACATCTGAATATCCTAAAAATAAAATGGAGTTGTTCAGTGACTTCCATGAAACCTTATATGCTATTTATAGCGAATCCTTATCAGGTCAAACTCATATTTTATTGAAGATGTATCACTTATGGGAATATTTTTCGGAGACCTTTTCAAATCCACACAAAATATTGAAACAGATAAAAAAGGCAAAGAGCATTCGGAATTATGAAGCAGCAGTTGCATCTATTTTCAAAAACGAAAAATGAGATTTTAAGTTTCCTAAAAATCTCATTTCAAATTAATTTTAAATATCACTATCCTTTAATCCAGTTAATAATTTCAGGATCTGTAGGCAATGTTTTTGGTTTAATAACCTTTACTAATTCCCCTTTTTCATTAATTAGATATTTCTGAAAATTCCACTCAACTTCAGAATCTTGTAAACCGTTTTTAGATTTCTGTGTCAGAAATTTATAAACTTCACACATATCATCTCCTTTTACAGAAACTTTATTCATCATTGGGAAAGTAACACCATAATTTTGCTGGCAAAATGTTTCAATTTCTTTAGCAGTTCCTGGTTCCTGAGATGCAAAATTATTTGCCGGAAATCCTACAATCACAAAACCTTTGTCTTTATATTCTTTATAAATCGCTTCAAGATCTTTGTACTGAGGTGTTAATCCACATTTTGAAGCGGTATTTACAATCATAATTTTTTTTCCTTTTAAAGAAGCAAAATCAAAAGTATCACCTGATAAATCTTCCACTTTGTATTTATATATGTTTTCTTTAGTCATAACATTCTCTGTTTTAAGTGATTTTATTTTATTGGTTTGTGCCTGATTTTGGCAACTAAATAAAAAAACAACACTGCATATTATAAATATTTTTTTCATCGCTTATATTTTTTATAAAATTAGTTAAATTCTGACTCAAATTAAGAATTTGAAAGATTTATTTATTTTAAATAAAAGTTAAATAAAAAAAGTGAAGCCTAACGTTAATCAGGCGTTAGGCTTCTCCCTACAAACAAATCAAACCATGTAAAAACTTATCAATACTTATTTAAAAGTGTATAATTTTAAAAATCGTTAATAACCGGAAGGTCAAACAGTCCAGTTGTTCTAAAATAAACTGAACTGCTATACTTCCGTCCCCAATGCTTTTATTTCTTTACTTCTTAATTTCAATTTAACTTATGTTTTCTTTTTTTAGTTGATGCTCCGGTAATGAGCAGTCTATAATTAAAAAACATGTAATATTAAGTGATTCCAAAATGTGGTATTTAAAAAGGCAACCACCTAATTTATTAGCACATGAGCAACTTAAAATTATTAACTATTTGTTTAAAAGTCCGAAGCTATCAACTATCAATACTTTTGAACTTCTTTATATTTTCATTACCTCTAAAAATTAAATTTTCAATATTTTTTGCTTCTTGCTATTAAAATGAATGTTTAATTTTATGTTATAATAGCATTTACGTAAAAGGATTGTTTATGGTTTTAAAAAAAAACAAAAAAAAAGTTTTTTTTTTATAGTTCCTTATTTTTCAAGGCTTCACACTGCCAAAAAAATTAAAAAAATTAAAAAAAATAAATTATCTTTATCACAAGGCATAAAAAAAGTAAATTAAACTTTGTTAAAACTTAAAACCTAAATTTATGAGTCAAGAAGAATTATTAGTTTTAATCTACAAGAAAGATGAAAAGGCTTTTACACACTTGTATGACATGTATTCCAAAAGTCTATTTTCGGTCATCAATGTTTTGATAAAAAACCGTGAAGAAGCTGAAGATGTTTTACAGGAAGTTTTCGTTAAAATCTGGAAAAACATAGATTCATATAACGAAGGTAAAGGTCGTTTTTATACCTGGATCCTTAATATTGCCCGAAATACTTCTATTGATAAGTTAAGATCTAAAAATTTTAACAACAGTCAAAAAAACCTTTCTTCCGATAATTTCGTACATCTGTTAGATGACAGTAACAAACTCTCTAATAAAATTGATGCAATTGGAATTCATGAATTTGTAAAAAAATTAAAACCAAAATGTATTGAAATTATCGATTTGTTATTCTTTAAAGGATATACCCAACAAGAAGCTTCAGAAGAACTGGCTATGCCATTGGGGACTATAAAAACACAAAACAGAAACTGTATTAACGATTTACGTAATTATTTAAAAATATAATGGAAGCAAAAGAATATATAGAATCAGGAATTTTAGAACTATATGTTTACGGTTTATTAACCGAATCTGAAAACCTGGAAGTAGCCGAAATGGCAAAAAATAATCCCGAAGTTGAACAGGAAATTCTTTCGATAGAAAAAGCAATAGTAGCTTTATCATCTAGTTTTTCACCATTTCATTCGGTAGCCAATTTCGAGAAAATAAAAGCACGCTTAGAACTGAAACATGGTAAAGTGATAGAAATGAAACCAGCATCAAACTGGTCTCAGTATGTTGGGTGGGCGGCAGCTGTATTGTTATTATTAGGATTAGGCTACCAAACTTTAGAATTGACAAAAACAAAAGGAGCTATTGCAACTGTAGGTAATGAAAAAAACAAAATTGAAAGAGAATTTGCTTATTTAGAACAACAAAATAAACAAACAGAAAAAAGCTTAACAATTGTTAGGGATATTAAAAACACTGGTGTAACACTCGGTGGTCAGGCTGTTTCTCCGACATCGTTTGCAAAAGTATATTGGAATAAGGATACTAAAACCACTTATATAGATGCTGCCGGTTTACCAAAACCTCCAGAAGGAATGGTGTATCAGGTTTGGGCTCTTAAACTAAGTCCTACCCTAACTCCAACAAGTATTGGTTTATTAAGTGATTTTGAGGCAAACGATCAAAAGATATTTGCTGTTGATCAAACTGCTTATGCAGAAGCTTTTGGGATAACACTTGAACCGGCTGGCGGAAGTCTTTCTCCTACAATGGAACAATTATATACTCTAGGTAAAGTCTAATTATATGTAAAGTTAAATTTAGCTTATTAACAATTCCCAAATTTCAAAAGTTTGGGAATTTTTTTTAATCAATTCCTGAATTTTAAGATTTAAAAAAAAATCCTTTAAAAAATAATATATTCTTATAAACATCAGAATAAAGTAGGTTTCCACTCAAAAGTTTATTGCAGAATTATAAATATTTTATAAAAACATTCATTTTAAATTTTATTGAATTAAATTTGTGCAATCGATTACATTAACCACTTGTAAACTTTTAAACAACCTAAAATTTAATTTTTATGAAAAAAACTTTCCCCTTATTCTTTTTCCTACTGAGTATATCCAGCCTTTTTGCTCAGAATTATTATATGTCAGCTCCTGAAGGATTTGGTGCTGCAGCAACCGGAGGTGGAACACCAACTGCTTCTAATACTGTAACGGTTACTAATTACAATCAATTTAAAACAGCTCTTAACTCAACTGCAAGTTCTACTTCTGTAATTTTGGTTTCGGGAACAATCACATGTGATTATACAACTGTGCAACTAAATGATAAAACCATTATTGGATTACCGGGAGCAAAACTTGTAAATACACAATTTTCTGATAATATTGATCCTAAAGTTGATCCATCCAGAAAAGATCCATCCGGAATTCTAAATATTAAGCCAGGATCCAGTAATATAATTATTAGAAATTTAATTTTTGAAGGACCGGGTGCTTTTGATGTTGATGGCAGAGATAATTTAACAAATGAAGGTATTAATGTATGGGTTGATCATTGTGAGTTTCAAGATGGTGAAGATGGCAATTTTGACAACAAAGGAAAAGCAGATAATGTAACTATTTCATGGTGTAAATTTACCTATTTGAAGTCACCAATTAGTGGTGGATTTGGCAAAACAGATGATCACAGATTTACAGATTTAGTTGGTTCTTCAAAAACAGATTTTCCTACTGACGGAAATTATAGTATTACTTTTAAAAACTGCTATTGGGCCGAAGGATGCAAAGAGAGAATGCCAAGAGCAAGAAATGCTCAATTGCATATCTTAAACTGTTATTACAAAACGTCAGTTGCAGGATCATTGGCTATTGGTCTTGGAGGAGGAACGAACAATACTACTTGCTATGTAGAAAACACAAACTTTGCTACTATAGGCACTGTTTACAAAGATTATATTTCAACTGATGGTGGAACTGTGGGTGTGGCATTTGATGGTTGTATTAATAGAGCTAATTCAGTTACGGGTACAGTTTCAAAACCATCTTATTCTTATACTGTACTAGCTGCAGCAGATATAGCTGGATATATAAATAACTCTTGCGGTGCCGGAGCTACATTACTCGTTTCAGCTACAGGCGAAATATCTGCAAATACAAGTTGTAATACTTTAGGTATTAATGATAATGTATCAAACTTAGAACTTCAATTTTATCCAACGGTTATTGATAATATTTTAAACATCGAATTTTCAAGCATTGAAAATGGTGAAGCTGCTATAGAAATATACTCTGTAAATGGCAGTAAAGTTTATACTTCTTCTAAATCTGTTACTGGTAATGAAAAAGTAGAATTAAACATTGCAAACCTTGCTAAAGGAGTTTATATCTGTAAAGTACAAATTGAAAACAGAGTTAAAACTTTTAAGGTTGTAAAAAATTAGTTTTAAAAATATCTTTCTAAAAAGGCTATTGAATTATCAATAGCTTTTTTTATGCCTTAGATGTAAGTTATTAAAACATTTTAATTCTAATCATTATATAAAAAAAACCGATTTGCATTTATACAAATCGGTTATATTATTTTAAAAATGAAATTCTTTAAAAAGCGGCCTTCATTTTATCTTTAATATTATCTAAACATAAATTATTAATACTTCCTTCGTGTGTATGCTTTGTTTGTTTTGGAGATTTAAAGGTTCCGGCCTCCAATTGTTCTGCAACAGCTTTGTAGGCATCCCTAAAAGGCATCCCAGCAACCACCATTTCGTTTAAAGTATCTACAGTAAACAAATAGTCGTATTTTTTATCTTTTAATATATTTTCTTTTACGGTAATATCTTTTACGGAGAAAATGGCGATATCCAGACACGCTTTTAGGTTTTGAAGCGCAGGAAATAAACCTTCTTTTAGTAATTGTAAATCTCTGTGATAACCGCTTGGTAAATTGTTTGTAATTAAAGTGATTTCGTACGGAAGCGCCTGAATCTTATTACATTTTCCTCTGATTAATTCAAACACATCGGGGTTTTTCTTGTGAGGCATAATGCTGGAACCTGTCGTAAGATGCGCCGGCAAACTGATAAAGTCAAAGTTCTGACTCATATATAAACAAACATCCATAGCAAATTTTGACAGCGTTGCTGCAACACTGCTCATCGCAAACGCAACTGTTTTCTCTGCTTTTCCACGGCTCATTTGTGCCGCAACTGCATTGAATTTTAAAGTCTCAAAACCTAATTCCTGAGTGGTAAAAGTCCTGTTGATTGGAAAAGAACTTCCGTAACCTGCAGCAGAGCCTAATGGATTTTGATCTACCACTTTTAATGCTGCATTCAACATCGTGATATCATCAATAAAACTCTCGGCGTAAGCTGAAAACCACATTCCGAATGAGGATGGCATGGCGATTTGCAAATGTGTATAACCTGGTAATAAAACATTTTGATGTTTTTCTGCAGATTCCATTAACAAGTCAAAAAGTGTTTTTACCTGCTCTTTTAATGCTTTCAATTCATCTTTTAGATACAGATGAACATCAACCAAAACCTGATCGTTACGGGAACGCGCGGTATGGATTTTCTTTCCGGCATCGCCCAATTTTATGGTTAAAAGATATTCAATTTTGGAATGTACGTCTTCGAAACTCTCTTCTATTTCGAAATCTCCAACTACAATATCAGCGATGATATCATTTAATGCATCAACTAAAGAAGCAGTTTCTTCTGAAGTTAGTAATCCTATTTGCCCAAGCATTTTTGCATGCGCAATTGAACCTAAAGCATCGTATTTTGCGAGAACCAAATCCAATTCACGGTCATTGCCAACGGTGAAATGTTCGATTTGTTTGTCTGTTGGTATTCCTTTTTCCCAAAGTTTCATAACTTAGTTTTTTTAGACTTCTTACATTTTAGATTTTTAGACTTCTTAGATTTTGAATCTTTTGAAATTTATATTTTCTAATTACTCTGAAGTCATTGTTATACTGTAGCTGTTCTAGCCCCGATAGTAGTGAAAATCCTTTTTCTGGCTTCTTTAGCCAGGAAAAGATTGTAACGGATAGCGGGAAATAGCTCCTGAATGATTTTATAATTTAAAGAAATCAGTTAGTATTTTGATGTACAACTCTATTCCTTCTTCGATTTCGTTGATAAAAATAAATTCGTCTGCCGAGTGTGACCGCAGGGTTTCGCCTGGACCTAATTTTAAAGACTGACAGCTCAAAACTGATTGATCTGAAAGTGTTGGCGAACCATAAGTTGTTCTTCCTAAAGCGATCCCTGCCTGTACTAAACCATGCGCAACCGGAATAGACGATGCGTTTAAATGCATTGATCTCGGCGTTACTTCGGCATTTAGATTTGTTTTCACCACTTCCAGAATTTCAGAATTGGTGTAACAATCATTTACACGAATATCAACTACCAAATCACATTCTGATGGAACTACATTATGCTGTTTTCCTGCGTTGATTTGCGTTACAGTCATTTTTACGGGACCTAAAACGTCTGATATTTTATCGAATTTATAATTTTTAAACCATTCCATTACATCAATTGATTTGTATAATGAATTATCATCATTTTGATGCGCGGCGTGACTTGCCGTTCCTTTTACTTTTACATCCAGAACCAACAAACCTTTTTCAGCAACAGCTAACTGCATCAAAGTAGGTTCGCCGACGATGGCACAATCCAGCTCTGGTAAATGTTTCAAAACACTGTTTAAACCGTTTTTACCGCTGCTTTCTTCTTCGGCAGAAGCCACAATAACTAAGTTATGTGACAAGTTTTGATTTTCATAAAAATGAACAAAAGCCGCTAATAACGATACTAAACATCCTCCGGCATCATTACTTCCTAACCCAAATAATTTACCGTCTTTTTCGATGGCTTTAAACGGATCGTTTGTATAAGCCTGATTTGGCCTTACAGTATCGTGATGCGAATTCAGTAAAAGGGTTGGTTTATTTTGATCGAAATATTTATTGAAAGCCCACACATTATTGTTTTCTCTTTTAAAGGGAATCTCGTTTTGATTGAACCAATTCTCTATCAAAAGTGCCGTTTGATCTTCTTCACTGGAAAATGAAGGTGTCTCAATTAGATTTTTTAATAGCATTATGGCTTCCTGGGTAAGCGTTTCTATATTTTTCATTTCTTATTTTGGTACTGGTATACTAGGAATGCAAAAGTCAGAGTTTCTTGTGAACTTAGCAACTTTTTTCTTTTATAATGTAATTGTCGTGTGCAAAACTTCAGGCTTTTTTAGCATTTTGTGATGCCCTATTTTTATTTTTTGAACACCTCGTGACAAACTGTTGAAACAATTATCCAATTTTGGAATCATTCCCGAATGAATTATATTTTCGGCTTTTAGCTTGTTGTATAATTCTTCATTAATTTCAGTAATTACAGAAGAATTATCCTCTGAATCCTGCAAAACACCTTGTTTTTCAAAACAATATGTTAGTGTAACATCAAAAACTTCAGATAATGCAATGGCTAATTCACTCGCTATTGTATCGGCATTTGTGTTTAATAATTGTCCGTTTTTGTCGTGTGTAATAGCGCAGAAAACAGGTACAATTTCGTTTTCAAGCAAGGTTTTCAATAAAGATGTATTTACTTGTTTTACATCTCCAACGAATCCGTAATCTATTGTGGGGTGATTTCTTTTAACAGATTGAATCAAATTTCCGTCAGCACCTGAAAAACCAATGGCATTATTATCTTTTGCCTGTAATTGTGCCACTATATGTTTGTTGATTTGTCCTGCGTAAATCATCACCACAACCTCAAGCATTGGAGCATCGGTAATTCTGCGGCCTTCAATCATTTGAGGTACTAAACCAATACTTTGCGCCATTTTTGTGGCTGATTTTCCACCACCGTGAACTAAAACTTTATATCCTTTGATTTTAGAAAAATCAGTTAAGAATTGCTCTAATTCATTTGGATTATCTATAATATTTCCGCCAATTTTTATTACTGTAACATTCATTTCTTTAAGCTTCTGGAATACTAAGGTTTGAGGTTCAAAGAAAAATTAGCATCTTAGTAACTCAGAACCTTAGAATTTATTTACAATTTCTTTAAAATCTTCTGTAAAACTAATTGTGCTGCATACGTTCTGTTATTCGCCTGCTCAATTACGATTGAATTTACACTGTCAATCACTTCGTCACTTACAATTACGTTACGGCGAACCGGCAGACAGTGCATGAATTTTCCGTTATTGGTTAAAGCCATTTTTTCGGCAGTTACTGTCCAGCTTGGGTCGATATTACTTACTTTTCCGTAATCGTTGAAGTTACTCCAGTTTTTCACGTAAACAAAATCGGCATTTTCGAACGCTTTATTTTGATTGTATTCAATTTTGCAGTCTTTTGTAATTTCCGCACTCAACTCATAGCCTTCCGGATGTGTAATTATAAAATCCATGTCTTTTTGCATTTGCATCATTTCTACAAATGAGTTTGCCACTGCCTGAGGTAATGCTTTTGGATGAGGCGCCCACGAAAGCACCACTTTGGGTTTATGTTGTGTTTTGTATTCTTCCATTGTGATAGCATCTGCCAAAGACTGCAATGGATGACGTACAGCACTTTCCATATTAACAATTGGAACTGTGGCATGTTTCAAGAATCCTGAAATTACTGTTTCAGCATAATCTTTTTCCTTGTCAACTAAACCTGCGAAAGCACGAATCGCGATAATATCACAATATTGTGAAACTACTTCCGCAGCTTCTTTTATATGCTCAGATGCACCAGAATTCATTACGGCACCGTCTTCAAACTCTAATGTCCAGCCTTCGTTTGTAAAATTCATTACCATAACGTTCATTCCTAAGTTTAAAGCCGCCTTTTGAGTACTCAAACGCGTTCTTAAACTAGGATTAAAGAATAACATTCCTAAAGTTTTATTCTTTCCTAAACTTTGATTTTTAAGCGGGTTCTTCTTTATTTTTAACGCGCTTTTTACCCATTTTGATAATGAGTTAATATCCTGAATTGAAATATAGTTCATGTTTTTTTGATTAATCGGTTAATCTTTCATTTGTTTAATCGATATTTTATATTTTTTATTCTTTCGTAATTGCCTTCTTTTATTCGATTAACCGAATTAACCGTTAAAAAATAACCCTTTTTACACAATCTTAGTAAAAGGAATTTCTCCTTCTAATGCCTTTAAAATAAAATTATCATTTAATCCATTCACAATCCAGGTTTCAATGTTAGCGGCTTTTGCGATTCCGGCTGCTTCGATTTTGGATTGCATTCCCCCTGTTCCGTGTGACGATTTTGATTCTCCAATTTCCTTTTCTAAAAGTTTTAAATCATTTACCAAACGGATCGTTTCCGGAATTTCATCATGAATGGATTCTTTTATGTAAATTCCGTTGGTATTGGTAGCGATTATCAAAATATCAACGTCTAATAAAACTGCTGTTAAAGCCGCTAATTTATCATTGTCTCCAAACCGAATTTCATCTGTAGCGACTGTATCGTTTTCATTAATAATCGGAATGTAATTATTCTCAACCAAAACATTAATCGTATTAACAATATTTACTTTTGACTGGTCTTTTTCAAAATCAGAGTAAGACAACAAACATTGTGATGTTAACAAACCTAAATCGCTAAAGTTTTCATGAAAAATTCGCATTAAATGTGGCTGACCAATTGATGCTAAAGCTTGTTTCAATGCAATTTCTTTGCCTTTGCTTTCTAGTTTTACAAACTGTTTGGCTGCAGCAATCGCTCCTGAACTCACGATTACAAATTCATAATCTTTGTTCAAAGCGGCTATCTGCATACCAATATCCTCAATCTTTCCCCGCGAAATATGATTGGTTTCTTTGGTTAAGGTATTACTTCCTATTTTTAATAAAATTCTTTTTTTACTCATTATTATTTTTTTACCGCAGTTCTATTTAACCGCAAAGTGCGCAAGGTTTTTAATTTTATTTGTTTAGATAAAAGCTAAGTTCACAAAGCTAAATCTTAAATAAATTTCTAAATTGTAAATTCAAAATAAGTTTGTCACATTTTCTAATTGACAAATTATCTCAATTACCTAATTTGCCCTTCTCCATAAATATACCATTTATTGGTAACCAGATGCTGCAACCCAATTGGTCCCCTTTGGTGTAATTTATCCGTACTGATAGCTAATTCTCCTCCCAATCCTAATTGAAAACCATCCGTAAATCGGGTAGAAACATTTTGATAAACAGCCGCAGCATCAATACTTTCCATGAAATTTTGCGCAATAGCATCATTTCTAGTAATGATAGAAGCCGAATGTCCTCCACAATATGTATTGATTTTAGCAATTGCTTCCGAATCAGAATTAACAGTTCCAATCACAATTTTATAATCTAAAAACTCTTCGTACCAAATATTTTCGTCTGAAAGCACTTTTGTATTTTTAAAAGTTTCCAAAGATTGATCAACCAAAATTTCAACTTTAGCTTCTGTCAATTCTTCAATTAGCATGGCAGCAAAACCTTCAAAATTTGGAATTCTATTGTCAATTAAAACTTTGTCAACAGCATTACAGGCGGAAATTTTAGCTGTTTTAGCATTCAGAATTACTTTTAAGGCAATTTCCAAATCAGCTTCCTGCTGAACATAAACGAAATTATTTCCGCGACCGCTTACAATTACAGGACAGGTTGCGTGTTTTTTGACAAACTCAATCAATTTTTCACCGCCACGAGGAACAATTAAATCAACCTTTTGCGTTGGATTTTCCAGAAAAGCCTGAGTTTCGGTACGATTATAATTCAGATATTCAACCCAGTTTTTTGAAACACCATTTTCTTCTAAAGCCTGATGCCATAAACTCACAATCTTCAAATTAGATTGTAAAGACTCTTTTCCACCCTTTAATAAAATCTTATTTCCGGATTTAAAAGCAATTCCTCCCGCTTCAATCGTTACATCAGGCCTTGATTCGTAAATAATTAAAACTGTTCCAAAAACCGCTGTTTTATTCGTTACCCGAATTCCATTATCATGAACAAAATGAAAACGCTCAACTCCTACAGGATCTTCCTGAGCAGCCAATTGGTTTAATGATAAAATCATCTCGTCTACTTTTTTATCATCAACTTTCAGTCGTTCTTCCATCGCTAAATCAGAACCGTCATAAGCTATCAAATCTTTCTGATTTTCTAAAATAATCTGGCTCCGCTCTTGCTCTACCAGTTTTGCCATGGCGTGCAAAACCAGATTGCGTTTTTCAATTGATAATGGATTCATAATTTATAGTTGGTTGGTTTTTTGGTATTTCTAATCTTAATTTTTAAGCTCTTCCAGACTCTCTTTTAAGGCTACAATAAAAGTATCAATGTGTGATTTTTTCACAGTAAGCGGTGGCAAAATTCTTAAGAGATTTTTATTATTAGCACTTCCTGTAAAAATATGTTTCTCTATAATTAGTTTTTTTCTTAGAGCAGAAACATCAAAATCGAATTCAACTCCAAGCATTAAACCTTTTCCTTTTACTTGTTTGATTCCGGGAACTTCTTTGATTTTCTCTAAAAAGTATTCATAAACTTCATTTACATTCTTTTGCAAATCAAGTTTTTCAATTACATCTAAAACCGCAATTCCTGCGGCACAAGACAAATGGCTTCCGCCGAAAGTAGTTCCTAATAATCCGAAACTTGCTTCAAATTTTGGAGAAATTAAAATCGCTCCAACCGGAAATCCGTTCCCCATTCCTTTTGCAACTGAAATAATATCCGGATTGATTCCGTGATGTTGAAAAGCGAAAAACTTCCCGCTTCTTCCGTATCCTGATTGTACTTCATCTAAAATCAAGACCACATCATGTTTTTTACATGCTTTTTCTAAAGCCTGGAAAAAATCAGTTGTCCCCTGGTCTAAACCTCCAACTCCTTGAATTCCTTCAATAATTACGGCTGTAACATCTCCTTTAGACAGTTCTGCTTCAACTAATTCTATTTGGTTTAATGGCAAAAAAGTAACTTCTTGCTGCGCATTTAAAGGTGCAACAATCTTTTTATTATCGGTAACGGCAACCGCTGCAGAAGTTCTTCCGTGAAAAGAATTATCAAAAGCCACAACTCTTGATTTTCCGTTATGGAAAGAAGCCAGCTTTAAGGCATTTTCATTAGCCTCAGCACCAGAACTGCATAAAAACAATTCATAATCTTGTAATCCTGAAAGTTTTCCTAATTTTTGAGCCAATTCTACCTGCAAAGGATTCTGAATTGCATTTGAATAAAATCCTAAATGATCTAATTGATTTTTTAGTTTTTCAACATAATCAGGTTGCGTGTGGCCGATAGAAATCACACCATGTCCGCTGTATAAATCTAAATATTCTACTCCTTTGTCGTCAATAATTGTACAATCAATTGCTTTTACTGGAGTTATGTTATATAATGGGTAAACGTTGAATAAATTCATTTTTTTAGTTGTTGGTTGATTGTTAATAGTTGTTGGCTTAAGGCGATGTTTCCATCAAACTATAAATCAATAACTATCAACAAAAATTAAAATCCGCTTGGTTTCAAATGTAGACCTGTGGTTTCTTCTAATCCGAACATTAAATTCATGTTTTGAATCGCTTGCCCTGAAGCACCTTTGGTTAGGTTGTCAATGATTGAGGTAATCAAAATCCGGTTTCCCTTTTTCATTAAACTGATGATACACTTGTTTGTTTGTACGACTTGTTTCATATTGATGTTTGTCGTTGTCACAGTTACAAAAGGTTCATTTTTATAGAAATCCTCGTATTTTGCAACAGTTTGTTCCAGACTTTCGTCGGATGTTGTATATAAGGTTGCAAAAATCCCTCTTGGAAAATCTCCTCTGTTTGGAATAAAAAGCAATTCACTTTCAAAATCATCCTGCAACTGAACCAGACTTTCTGAGATTTCTCCCAAATGCTGGTGTTCAAAAGCTTTATAATGCGACATATTATTGTTTCTCCAACTAAAATGCGAAGTTTCTGAAAGTCCAACTCCAGCGCCTGTGCTTCCGGTTGTTGCATTAATATGAATGTCATTATTCAACAAATTATTTTTAGCTAATGGCAATAAAGCCAATTGAATAGCTGTTGCAAAACAACCCGGATTTGCAATATAATTGGCTTTTTTAATGTCAGCTTTATTCAATTCGGGTAAACCGTAAATAAAATCTTTACCTTCAAAATGAGCATCTTTGTTCAATCTGAAGTCATTTCCTAAGTCAATAATTTTTGTGTGACTTGCAAATTGATTTTCCTGCAAAAATGAAATCGATTTTCCGTGTCCAAGGCATAAGAAAACAACATTTACATCCGGATTAATCTTATCAGTAAAATTCATTTCAATATCTCCCATCAAGTCGTGGTGCGCCACAGAAAGCGGTTTGCCCGAATTTGTTGTGCTATAAACAAAATCGATGTTTACATTGGGATGATACATTAATATTCTGATAAGTTCTCCAGCCGTGTAGCCTGAACCACCAATTATTCCAATATTAATCATATTTTTTATTTTTTAACTATATTGTTAAATCGAATTCGATTTTTAATATCTTTTGTGTTTTTAGATTAGCCAATTTTAAAAAGTTGTCTAATCCCCTAGTTTTTTTAATCAATAGCCAAAATAAATTTTGCGGATACAAACTTTATGTAATATGCCTTTATCTGCTCAGGACTTAATGATTGTGTGTCATGTGGAGATTCAACATTATAAACTTCTATATAAGTAGAATTTGCACCAATTTCAATATATGGAGGAACTCTTTTAATAGGAGTTAATATTAATCCGTTATAATTGGCTGTTATGCTGGATGTTCCTTTTACAGCAACATTATTTGGGTTATTATATTTTATTTCATAATGTAATCGAGATGAATTATTACCTGTGTCGGCTGTAAATTCAAATAATAAAACTTCGTAGCTAATCTCTTTTAATTCTTCTTTTTCAGGTGCGACAGTATCACTTGAGCAGCCCAGAAACATTAAAAGAATTGGAAATAGAAAAAATACTTTTGTTTTCATAAAATTAAGTTCTATTTGTTAAATAAATAATCACATTAATCATGATCTAAATGGTTTACAGATGAAAATATGTTTTGTGCATTCCCTAAAATCTTAATAAATCCTTTTGCATCGTCAGACGTCCACGCGTTGTTCATTTCTCCATATTGACCAAAACCAGTATTCATCAAATCGTTTTTAGATTCGATTCCGTCAAGCGAAAAATGATATGGTTTTAAGGAAACTGTAACCGTTCCGTTTACTGTTTTTTGTGTGTCTTGCAAAAATGTTTCGATATTACGCATTACCGGATCTAAAAACTGCCCTTCGTGAAATAACATTCCGTACCAGTTGCCTAGCTGCTCTTTCCAATATTGCTGCCATTTTCCAAGCGTATGTTTCTCTAATAAATGGTGCGCTTTGATGATAATTAACGGAGCAGCAGCTTCAAAACCAACTCTTCCTTTAATCCCGATAATAGTGTCTCCAACGTGAATGTCTCTACCAATTGCATAAGCATTTGCCAGTTTTTCAAGAATAACAATGTTCTTTTCAGGAGCATTTTTTTTTCCGTTTATTGCAACTAACTCACCTTGTTCAAATTGCAACATCACTTTTTCTTCGCCTTCTCTTTGCAGTTGTGAAGGATAAGCTTCACTTGGCAAAGGCTGACTTGAAGTTAAGGTTTCTTTTCCTCCAACACTTGTTCCCCAAAGTCCTTTATTGATAGAATATTGTGCTTTTTCCCAAGAATAATGTACGCCGTTTTTAGCTAAATAATCAACTTCTTCCTGTCTTGACAATTTCAAGTCTCTGATTGGCGTGATAATTTCAATTTCCGGAGCAATGGTCTGGAAAATCAAATCAAAACGAATTTGATCATTTCCTGCACCTGTACTTCCGTGTGCAATCGCACTTGCTCCTACTTTTTTAGCATATTTAATGGCTTCAATTGCCTGGAAAACACGCTCGGCACTTACCGATAACGGATAGGTATTGTTTTTTAATACATTTCCAAAAATTAAATATTTTATAGCTTTGTCATAATATTTATCTACGATTGTAAGGTTGGCGTGTTGTGCGCTTCCTAATTCGTAAGCTCTTTTTTCGATTGCAGATAATTCCTCTGCATCAAATCCTCCTGTATCTACAAGTACGGTGTGAACTTCGTATCCTTTTTCATTTTTTAAATATTTCAAACAATACGAGGTATCCAATCCTCCACTATAAGCTAATACAACTTTTTTCATTTTTTATAATTTAGGCTAATACTTTCGTATGTAGCAAGTTTGAGATTCTTTTTATATTTTAATACTTAAGATAAAAAAAACAAAGACAACATTTTATTTAAAAATAAAGCTTGTTTTATTTTTTTTAATCTTTTCAAAACAGCTTCATTAAAAGGATGTCTTGGCGGATCTTTTGGCTTATCCTTTGGATCATATAACATTCCTGTACAGAGGCACATTTTGTTTTCCTTACTTTTGAGAATTTCGTAATTGGTACAGGTTTTACAGCCTGACCAAAAACTAGGATCAGTTGTCAGCTCAGAGAATGGTACAGGCTTATATCCTAAATCAGAATTGATTTTCATAACTGCCAAACCAGTTGTGATCCCGAATATTTTTGCATCAGGATATTTTTTTAAAGAATAATCAAAAACTTTTGATTTGATCTTTTTGGCCAAACCTAAGTTTCTGTAATCAGGATGCACAATTAAACCTGAGTGTGCCACGAATTTTCCGTGCTGCCAACTTTCGATATAACAAAAACCTGCAAATTTTCCGTCTGCTAAAGCAATCATTGCATCACCATTAGACATTTTTTTCTGAATGTATTCAGGAGTTCTTTTAGCAATCCCCGTACCTCTTAGCAAGGCAGATGATTCTATCGTATCGCATATTTCCTGTGCGAATTTGAAGTGTTCTTCCTGAGTAACAACAATAGAGATCTTCATTTCAATAGTTGAAGTTAGAGTTAAATATTAAAACGCATTGTTTGTTTTGAAATCCAAAAAACAAGCTAATAAAATTAGAAAATACAGAAGTAACATTCTCAAAATCAAAAAGTTGATTATGAAAATTTTTAAAAAAATAAATACTTTTGGTATATGTTTGCCCAAAGGACAACTTATGTGATTTCAAAATGAAAATGAATATAAATAAATACGCGACGAAAAACTCTTTGAATACTATAAAGATAGCATCCGTACTTCGGGAGAAGCACCAGGAGAGATTGTCCGTGACAAAGAAGTTATATGTAAACTTATTTTATTCATCGATGCAAAAGTACACTATTTTTTCATTTAGAAAACTAATTTTTAAAATTCTAACATTTTTTTAATGTTATGTTATTTTTTAAATAAAATAAGCCCGATAGATTTACATAAACCTATCGGGCTGAATTATTTACATAATTTATTTTAGTTTTTAGTAAATGGTATCACTTGACCATTCCCCAAAACAATCATATCAAATGCTGTTTTAGATTCGTTAAATTTGAATTTTAATCCTGCTCTTTTAGATTGAAATGTATCTTTTTCGCCTGCAACCGGCTCAACAGAGAACTTAGGAAAGTTTGTAATCTCTACGTTCAAAACACTGTTTTTTTCTGTTATATCAATTTTTAACGGTGCATTTTTTGTGGAATAGTTTCCTAAATATCCATCTAAAATAACATCCTTCTCTATTTTACCTTTTCCTGCAGTCCAGATGTTATTAGTATCATTGTGATCTGGAAAAGCATGATCGGGGTCCAGCGTTATACTTTCTATTTCTTCGGTAGAATCGTGCTTGAAAGACCATTCTTTATTTCGTTGCCAAATTTCAACAGGCAAATTAACTCTTGTTACTTTTCCGCTTTTTGTTTTCACATCCAATACAATTGGCATTGCCATTTTATCTAAATTTTCAACAGAAATAATAACTCCCTTTGAAGGATCATTTTTTACATACTTAATTGAACTTACACTCTGATCAAAACGCCAGTTGTTAACAAACCAGCTTCTCCAAAACCAGCTTAAGTCTTCTCCGGCAACATTTTCCATTGACCTAAAGAAATCATCTGGTGTTGGATGCTTGTATGCCCAGCGCTCAATATAAGTTCTAAATGCAATATCAAAACGCTCTTTTCCTAAAATCTGTTCTCTTAGAATTATCAAACCGGCACTTGGTTTAAAATAACACAACATCCCAATATTTGTTTCCTTCATATTATCAGGAGAACTCATAATCGTTTCTAAATCCGGTCTGGTAAAAGGTTCAGCCTGTTCATGCAAATCAGTTGGTTCTTCTTTATATTCGCCATTATTAAATGCTGCTGTACTTAATGAATTGATAAAAGTATTAAATCCTTCATCCATCCAGGCAAATAAACGTTCATTTGATCCCACAATCATTGGAAACCAAATATGACCAAATTCATGATCAGTAACACCCCATAAATCTTGTCCTTTGGATTTCCATCCGCAAAATACAATTCCTGGATATTCCATACCGCCTTCATTTCCGGCTACATTTGTGGCCACCGGATAAGGATACTCAAACCATTGTTTAGAATAATGTTCAATTGAGGCTTTTACATATTCAGATGAACGTCCATAAGCATTGTTACCCGAACTTTCAACAGGATATGCAGATAAAGCTAAAGCCTTTTTACCACTTGGTAAATTTATTTTGGCTCCATCTAAAATAAAAGCAGGAGAAGATGCCCATGAAAAATCCCGTGCATTTTTAATTTGATAATGCCATGTTTTTTCAGAGACAATATTTGAATTAGCTGCTGCTGCAACTTCTTCAGCAGATCGAATCATTACCGTTTTGTCACTTTGAGAAGCCTCTTTGTAACGTTTAAATTGTTCTGCTGGCAAAACCTCAGAACCATTTAACAATTCTCCTGAACCCACAACATAATGAGTTGCAGGAACTGTAATTTTTACATCAAAATTACCATATTCTAAATAAAACTCTGATGCTCCAAGATAAGGTGCCGTATTCCATCCTCTCACGTCGTCATACACGCACATACGCGGATACCATTGTGCAATCGTAAAAATCTTACCGTTTTTTGTTTCCAGAACTCCCATTCTGTCTGATCCTTCAAAAGGCGCAATGAATGAAAAGTCAATTTTTATTTTTACAGAAGCGCCTTTTGAAGCTAACTCTTCTGGAAGAAAAATTTGCATTCTGGTATCTGTAATTATATATTTAACTTCAGTCTCTCTTTTTTTCTTTCCTGAAATTACTTTTACTGATTTGATTTTATTTCCACCATCAAAAATTTGTCCTTGAGCTCCATTGCGGCTGCCTGTTAAAGGTACAACTGCATTTCCTCTTGAATCATTTTTGAATAAATTCTGATCTAAATTCAGCCAAAGAAATGACAGATTATCCGGGCTATTATTGGTATAGGTAATTTCATCTGTACCAATAATTTCATTTGTTGATTCGTTTAATTTTACTTTAATTTGATAATCTGCCCTGTTCTGCCAGTATTCAACACCTGGCTTACCACTTGCAGAACGTGTTGCAGTTCCGTTTTTTGTGTAAAAATGTGGTGCAAATGCATCATGATAATCATAATTGTTAACAGGATTTACTGCTGTTGTAGTTGGCTTTTCTTGCGCCCAAACAGAAGAAATTCCAATAAAAAAAGCCATACTTAATAAGGCTTTCGGAAAATTTGTTTTCATATTTATACCTATTTATGTAACAAATTAATGAAAAAAAAAGCTATTTAAAGAGAAAAGTAAAAGCTTTAATTTAATTTTAGCTAAATTTTATTAAAATAACATTTTATATTGTTTTACTCATAAAATTAAATTTAAAAAATATATTTACAATTATAAAACTAACTCCAATCAATTTTGAAAACAACTATATCAAATAAAACACTAAGTGCTTCTGTAAAACATGCAGGAGCTGAGCTATTCTCTATTATCAATAATCAAAACAAGGAATATATTTGGGATGGTGATCCAAGGTTCTGGCCAAAACATTCGCCAATTCTTTTTCCAATTGTTGGAAGTTTACAAAGTGATACATACACTTTTAACGAAAAAAAATATCATTTGTCAAGACATGGGTTTGCACGTGATATGGAATTTCAATTGATTGAACAAACAGAATCCTCAGCTACTTTTTCCTTAACATATAATGAAGAAACACTTAAAAAATATCCTTTTAAATTTGAGTTGCAGATTATTTACAGACTTGAAGCCAATAAACTAAATATAGGGTACAAAGTAATCAATAAAGAAGAAACACAAATTCCTTTTTCTATAGGTGCACATCCAGCATTTGCTTTACCAGAAGAATTTTCAAATTACAGTATTCAGTTTGAAAAAGAAGAAAAACTTGAATATTCGCTTCTTGAAAACGGTTTGATCTCTAATACAACTGAGGTTTTAGAAACTTCAAACAATACAGTTTCATTAAATTATAAATTATTTGAAAATGATGCTTTGGTTTTTAAGACTCTTGAATCTAATTCGTTAACTATTCTTAAAAACTCTAATCCATATATTAAAGTAGATTTTAAAAATTTTCCAAATTTAGGAATCTGGACAAAAGAGGATGCTCCTTTTATTTGTATTGAACCTTGGTATGGTTATTCTGATACAATTGAAAAATCTGGAGATTTATTTAAAAAAGAAGGAATAATAGTCTTAGAAGCAAATCAAACATTCAACACTTCATTCGATATAGAAATCTTTTAATTTAAAAACAACAAAACCCATTTCGGAATATTCAAAATGGGTTTTGTTGTTTTATACACAAATTAGAGATTATCTACTCCATTCTGAAATACTGTCTTTATTCATTTTTACATAATCCTGATTATTTGCAGCTTCAGAAGCAGCCAAAGAAATCTTAGCTGTTTCAATAGCACCAGCTTTATCACCTTGTCTCGCCTGAATTAATGATTTTAACCTTGTAAGGTAATATGGTTTTTCAGTACTCAATTCTATGGCTTTGTCAACATATTCTCTTGCAGTGATCATATTTCCATTTGATTGAAATAAATATTGAGATGCTGCATAGTAATCATTCCATGTTGGTCCGGCTAAAGTTTTTTGAATGCTTGCTGTAGCAATTTTTGCAGTCGGCACTTCAAATTTTAGAGCCACATGCGAGTTTTCCCAGGCCATTTCCAAATAAGCAGAATTTTGATCCAAACCGTTGATGCCAATTGTAAATGTTTCAACCGGAGTTGGTAATGCATCTTCTTTAACAGTCGTTCTTAAAGCTACATAAGCATCACTCCAATTTTCCGGCAATCCCCAGTTATCAGTAGAAAGATAAAAAATCACTTCCCAGCTTTCTATTCTAGGAATAGTATAAATTGCATATTTTCCTTTTTTTAATGTCTTACCATCAATAACAACATCATCTCCAAAATTGATAATTGTATTTTCATTTGCTCCTGTTCTCCATAATTTTCCAAACGGAACTAAATTTCCAAATACAGCTCTTCCTCTGGCGCCAGGTCTGGAATAAGTAACTTCAACATCAGTTAATCCTACTGTTTGTTTAATATATCCCTTTGGACTTGCCTGTGGTGTTTTTATTTGTGCTTCTGCAACAAAAGGTGCCAGAATAACGGCTAATGCAATAAGTAATTTTTTCATATTTTTAAAAGTCTGTTTATTTTTTTTCAAATTTACAAATTCAAAAAAGGACAAAAGTTAAATTTTACTTAATTCAGTTACCTAATTGTGATATTTTAAAGGTATTTAACTCATTAAAATGATTAATAATTAAATTCGCTTCTGATAAATCCTGTCCTTCAGAATTTTCACTTCGGTAACCCACGCAAAAAATCCCTGCCCGCTTCGCAGCTTTTATTCCATTAGTACTGTCTTCAATGATGATACAATTTTCTTTCGGAGAAGCTGATAAAGAAGCCGCATGTACAAAAATTGCAGGATCTGGTTTTGATTGCGGAAAATCTTCACCACTCACAATTGCAGAAAAATACTGATGCAGATTAAATCGGGTAAAAACACGATCGATAGTAACTTTTGAAGCAGACGAGGCTAAAATCAACTGGACTTTGTTAGCGTGTAAATCTTTTATTAAATCTTCAACTCCTTGTAATAGACACAAATCTTCCTTAGTATCGAAAGCATTATTGAAGATGCTTCTTTTTCTTTGGATCAAATCCTCAACACCCTGTTCTATTGTTGGAAAAAAAACTTTTAATGTCTGAAACGTATTTCGTGTCGAAAATCCCGTAAAAGAAGTATACATTTCTTCTGTCACATCAATATTTAGCTCCGAAAATTGTTTATAATAGGCATAACGGTGAACCGGTTCAGTGTCGACAATTACACCATCCATGTCAAAAATTACTGTTTTTATCATTCCTCTTTTAATACTTTATTTATTATTCTCTATCAAATAACGAATTACGGTTTCAGCTGCATACAGTCCAAATAACCCTGGCATATAACTATTGGTTCCGTAAAAAGATTTTTTATAATTCGATCCATCAGTCATTCTTAAACTTGACTCATCCTGAATTTCAGAAGAAAAAACTACTTTTAACTTATCAATTTTAAATTCTTTCAAACGTTTTCGGATCGTTTTTGCAAAAAAACAATTTACTGTATTAGTAATATCGGTTACTTTCACTTTGGAAGCTTCCATTTTACCTCCAGCCCCCATACTGCTTATAATTTTGACTCTTTTACGTTTAGCAGAAATAATTAAATTTAGCTTTGGAGTAACGCTGTCTATACAGTCTAAAACATAATCAAACTCTTCAGAAACAATTTCGAAAGCTCGTTCTGGGGATAAAAACTCCTGTATACGTGTAAGTTTCAATTCTGGATTGATATCTTGTAGACGGTCACCCACAATCGTAATTTTAGGTTGACCAACGGTAGAATGCAAAGCTGGTAATTGTCTGTTTATATTAGTAATATCAACCACATCACCATCAACAATTGTCATTTTTCCAACTCCTGCCCTTGCTAAAAATTCTGCTGCAAATGAGCCGACTCCACCTAAACCTACCACCAAAACATTTGAGTTTTGTAAATTATTCAACCCTTCTTTTTTAAATAAAAGCTCAGCTCTTTCTGTCCACTCTGCCATATATTTGGTATTTATATTTTATTATTTTTAATTTTATTCAGTTTTAAAAACATTTTTAAAATTACTTGAGATAACCTGTTTTAAATCTCTTATTGTTAGTTCTTTATATTCAGAAGCCAAATCATAAACAGCATTAATACTTTCATCAATTGTATCTGTTTCCAAAAAAAATTTATCATTTGGAATACCCTGAAAAACATTTTTTAAATCAGGATTTCTAAGTAAATATTTTCCAAATGAAATATAAAAACCTTCTTTAATAAGCTGATTCGCAATTTGACTGTTTTTTGAAAATCCATGAATGATCATAGGAACAGATGTTTTCATTTTTTTCTTTATTTCAATAACTTCCTGAAAAGCAGCTACACAATGAATCACAACTGGTTTTTTATATTTTTCGGCTAAATACAATTGTTTTTCAAAAACCAAAATCTGCTGTTCAAACGGGATTTCGATTCGTTTATCCAGACCACATTCTCCAATTGCCAAACAATTATGTTCTTTCAACTTTTCCCCAATAATTTTTAAATCGGCATCAATTCTATTTTCAACAATATACCATGGATGAATTCCAATTGAATAGAAAGGAATTGAAGCATCAAAATCCTGCGGATATTGATTAACCAATTCCAAAATATCAGGATTATTTGTAAATTGATGTGTATGAAAATTGAAGAATTTCATTAATGAAAGGTTTTTACACCAGCTTCAATGGCTACGTTTAAGTCATTTTCTAAAGGAACAATTGGACATGAATATTTGTGATTATACGCACAATAAGGATTATATGCCTGATTAAAATCTATGTAAATAGTATTTCCTTTGGGAATTTTCAAATCAATATACCTTCCTCCAATATAACTTTCTTTACCGCAGGTTAAATCTGAAAAAGGCAAAAATAAATGATCCTTATATTCATTCGTTTTGGAAAGCTGAACATCCTGATAAACATTTAACTGCAATGCAACTTTATCTATTACAAAGTAAACAGTACCAAATTTAATGTATTTAGGCTTTCTGGCTGTCGATGTTTTCATTTCGAAAGCTTTTTCATTTTTCGCCTTTATGAATTTTGCATTTACAAAATACTTGTGGTTAGCAGAATAAAATTCTAACGTTTTAAATTTTTTTAAATCCTTCTCCTCCAACGGACTTGTCTTGGGGTCTGCAAATTCAGAATTAATCTTCTTCTGAAAATTCTCAACCTCTACTGGATCAAACTTCTTTTGGCAAAAGCCGGTATTAAATGCTAAAAACAAAACAAAAACAAAGATTTTATTCATTATTAAAATTTTAGCAAAATTAACCAAAAACAACAACTAAATTGTTCTGTTTTATTTTTTATTATTCTATCCACTCTTTTACACTCAAAATAAATTTCACAAAATACATTTGGTATGCATTAAACAAAAAAAATTAGAACAAACATAAATTAAGTTAATATATTGAACTTATTCAATTTTTTATTGATAATAATTTAGTAATAATCATTTTTAATATGTTTTTTTTAAATATTTTGTATTTTATATTATTTTTTTACATAAGTTTGCGTAATCGATTACACACTGATAATCAGTACTCTAATTTCAAACCATGTATTAAGAAGAATAGCAAATTTTAATAACCTCATTTTTATTAACCAATTAATCAACTTAAATTATTATGAAAACAAATTTTAAATTACTCGTATTGTGGTCAATTATTTCTTTTACTGCCTGTGAAACCAGCGATAATCCTGTAAAAGACACACAATCAGCTATTGATGTTCAGGAAACAATACCTGAAAGCAATTCTCTCACTGCTAAAACCACTACCGTAACAACCGAATCTGCATTAAGATCTGCAGTTTCATCTGCAGTTGCAGGCGATGTGATTAAAATTAGCGGCACAATAAACCTTACCCAGACATTAGAACTTTCTA
The DNA here is from genome assembly GCF_052113665.1 of Flavobacterium sp. W22_SRS_FK3. Lineage (NCBI taxonomy): Bacteria > Pseudomonadati > Bacteroidota > Flavobacteriia > Flavobacteriales > Flavobacteriaceae > Flavobacterium > Flavobacterium sp. W22_SRS_FK3. The sequence continues at coordinate 170,761 of NZ_JBGQOF010000005.1, forward strand.
AAAGCGGCACTTCAAGTTCAAAAATCAATATTACTGGAGGTGTTTTAAACTGTTCAGGTCAACCATCCGGCAGCTGGGGTGTAAAAGTAAACGGGAGTTACTGGAATATAACCAGTATGACGATCAAAAATGCACCTGATTGTGGTCTTGTTTTTCAAAGTGGTGGTTACAATTATGTTTATAATGTAACTACTTCTGCAAATGGAGATTCGGGTTTACAAATCTATAACGGAGGACATGATAATTACGTTCTTTCCTGTAAGTCGAACGATAATTATGACGCGGCAAATGGAGGAGAAAATGCAGATGGTTTTGCATGTAAATTATCTGCCGGAAAAAACAATGTCTTTGAAAGTTGCTCTGCTAATCACAATTCTGATGACGGATGGGATCTTTATGGACAACCTTATACAGTAACAATCAAAAATTGTACAGCCAGCAATAATGGTTTTGGTACAAATGGAGACGGAAATGGATTTAAATTAGGAAGCGCAGGTCAAAATGTTGCACATACCGTAACCAATAATACAGCTACAAACAATTTAGCCTGGGGTTATGATGGCAACGGAAATACAGGACATATTACTATTACAGGCAGCGGAGGCTCCGGTAATAAAAAAGGATTATTTACACGTCTGTATTAATTTACTCCCATAATACACTTAAAGGTTGTCTAAACCAGACAGCCTTTTTTTGTTTTTACCTTCGAAACAAAAGGATAAAAGCAGTTATGAGAAGTTTGAAAAAATGGCTGAATCTAAGAAAGAAAATAAATGATCTTAAACATATAACAAAAAAGACTTTGCTTAAGTGCAAAGTCTTTTTTATATCTTTGAAAAAATTAATTTCCTATGTATAAAATTTTAGCTAAAATAAACAAAATCCTTTTACCTAGTTTTACTAAACAAGGTTTAGATATTGCTAAAGCCAAAAAATGGCAGATGGCTATTATTGGTTATCGTGCTTATGTCACAAAACGAGCTTTGTAATAATTACAAATATCTTTCTGAAATTATTCCCAGATGATGATTTTGATGTCCGGTAATAATAAATCCAATTGCTCTGACAGAAATAGCAGTATTTGAAGCTGTTCCAAAAAACAAAAGTTGATCTTCATTCAGACTTTCAAAAAAACTAATTGTTGCTTTTCTGACATTTTGATATTCAGCCAATAAGCTTTCTATAGAACGTGAATTAGCAAATGCAAATGGCACATATTCATTTTCTTCAAAACCCGGCAAAGGCGTTTTATCTCCCCTACTGATTCTTAAAGCACGATAGGCAAAAATACGTTCTGTATCGATCATATGCAGGACAACATCTTTAATTGTCCATTTTCCTTCTGCGTAACGATATTCTAATTTTTCAACCGGAATATTTTTTACAAAATTAACCAGCTGAAGTAATCCATCGATTAAACCTTCCATTAATGCTTTATCATCTGCAGCTTTAATATAAGTCGCATTAAAAACAGAATACTCATTTGTTGATAAATCTGAAGCTTTCATAAATTTAAAATTTAAGCTGAGTTTCTACTTGCATTTGTATTTCCAAACAATGAACGGGTCACAATTTTTTCATATACTTTAATTAAATCCTGATCGATTACCTTTTCTTTATTCAATTCATTAATTCTTAACAAAGCATATTGTTGTATTGTCAATAAAGGCAATACAATACGTTCTCTTATTTGAATTGAAGCTTTACCATCAGGATAATTCTCCATAAGAGTTTTGTGACCTGCTATTTTAAGCAAAAGACGTTCTGTTTCTACAAATTCATCGTAGATTATTTGCCAAAACTCTCCGAACTCGGGATCTTTTCTCATGTAAGCCGTTAAAGGCAAAAATGATTTTGCCAACGACATCATACTATTTTCCAAAAGAGTCTTAAAAAACAAAGAATTATGATACAACTCGCTTACTTTCTCCCATTGATTCGTTTCTTCAAAATGTTTTAAAGCTGATCCTACCCCAAAAAATCCAGGTACATTTTGCTTTAATTGGCTCCACGATCCTACAAAAGGAATAGCTCTTAAATCAGCAAAATCCAATTGTTCAGATTTACTTCTTTTCGATGGACGGCTTCCGATATTGGTTTTAGAATAGTATTTTAATGTACTCATTTTCTCTAAATACGGTATAAACTTAGGATGATTTTTAAAACTTAAATATTTATCATATCCTAAATCTGCCAATTGAGTTAAAATTTCTGTTTCTTCAGCACTCAGCTCGTTTTTTTCTTTACTAAAAACCTGATTAGTTACTCCCGCACTTAATAAATTTTCAATATTATAACGACAAGAATCCAAGGTTCCAAAATTAGAACTAATAGTTTGTCCCTGTACGGTAATCTGAATTTCATTATTCTCAATTTTTGGCCCTAATGAAGCATAAAATTTATGCGTTTTTCCGCCACCTCGTGCAGGAGGTCCGCCACGTCCGTCAAAGAAAATAACTTTTATACCGTATTTTCTGGAAATCTCAGTAAGTTCAATTTTAGCCTGATAAATACTCCAGTTTGCCATCAAATAACCACCATCTTTTGTTCCGTCAGAAAAACCAAGCATAATAGTCTGCTTATTGCCACGGGATTTTAAGTGTGCTCCATATTCTTGATTTGTATATAACTGTTCCATTATTTTGTGTGCCTTTTGTAAATCATCTACTGATTCAAAAAGCGGAATAATATCAACAGTAGGATTATCCCAATTATTTAAACGAATCATGGCAAATGTTTCCATTACGTTCAATGCACTTTCATTGTTGCTAATGATATAACGATTAGCGCCAAATTCTCCATTATTTTCCTGAATTGTTTTAATAGCCTGTACAGACTCCAAAGTCAATTTAGTAATTTCATTTTCAAAATCAGCCGGATTCAAATCACCTTTAACTTTTGACAATACCACTAATTTCTCTTCTTCAGATAAATCGAAATAATTTTCAGGAAATATTTTTGAATCTGAATTTAAATAATGATTTACCACATCATGAAAAACAGCATTATGAATTCTACTATTTTGACGTATATCTAAAGTAGCAAAATGAAATCCGAACAAATTAATTTTAACCAACAAAGCCTCTAACTCATCTAAATATAAAGACTGATGTTTTTCTATAATTATGGTTCTAATTTTATTCAACTGAGTCAATAAATCATCTAAAGTTATATAGATTTCTCCTTTAGAATAAAAAACAGACCTATAAAGTTTATATTCAAGTTCTGATACCAAAGTATCTACACCTGAGAAAGTTAACTTTCTTTTTAAATTCCTCATTTCAACATAATAACATTTCAAAATTGAAGTACGCAAACGTTCTGCAACTTTTAATGTTATATCGGTTGTTACAAAAGGATTTCCATCACGGTCTCCTCCAGGCCAGAAACCAAGTTTTATTAACTGATTTTGGATTGCTTCTCCCTGAAGAATGTTTTTTTGTAAATAATGAACTATTTCTCCTGCAGTCTCATAAAACACATTTTCTAAATACCAAATCAAACTTACCGCTTCATCGTATGGATTTGGCTTTTCATTTTGTATAAAGGGAGTTTTTCCTAACTGAGCCAATAATTGTTTGATTTTCAACAAATCATTCAATCTGATCGCCTCTGTCAAATCATTTATAATACCAAGAACCGGCCCTGGATAAAATTGCGTAGGATGTGCTGTTAAAACCGTTCTTACATTAAAGTTTTCCAGAAAATCAATTAGTTCATCGTCTTTTTCTTTAGCATCTGACTTTTCTTTAATATCACGAAGAGAACCTCGGCCTTCCAAATTATTCACAACAGAAAAAGCCGCATCTTCGATTGCATCAAATAGTACAATTTGACGTTCGATATACTGAATAAATCGAAACATTAAACCTATTTTTTCGGTTTCAGATGCATTATTTAAAAATTTATCTGAGAAAAAGTCAAAAATTTCTTTTGGAGTTTCCTGTTTTTTAAATCCTGTTTCGCATGTTTCTGTGAATAACGGTAGCAAAACCCCTGTGTTATCAATAGAATCAAAAGGTAATGTTATAAAAACACTATTATAAATATGATATTTAGAGAGAACATCTTGATTAAAACGTTCTATTTTAGGTAACGTGTACATAATCTTTTTTATAGTTGATTGGTTATTTAGTCATAAAAAAACCCCAAGAAAACTTGAGGTTATATTTTTTTAATATAGCATTCAAGAAAATATTACATATTTTTAAAAATAGTGTGCATCAAACGTTTCTTGTCGTTAATACTTTCTTCTAATGAAATCATTGTTTCAGTTCTGTAAACGCCCTCGATATCATCAATCATGAAAATAACTTCTTTTGCATGCTTAGTATCTTTTGCTCTAATTTTGCAAAAAATATTGAATTTCCCCGTAGTTACAGATGCTACTGTTACAAATGGAATTTGGTTAATGCGCTCTAATACAAATTTTGTTTGAGATGTATTATTAAGAAACACCCCTACATAAGCAATAAATGAATACCCTAATTTATCGTAATCCAAGGCTAATGAAGATCCCATGATTATACCGGCATCTTCCATTTTTTTTACTCTAACATGTACAGTTCCGGCAGAAATCAACAATTTTTTCGCAATGTCAGTAAACGGAACTCTCGTATTATCTATTAACATATCTAAAATCTGGTGATCTACTTCATCTAAACGAAATTTACTCATAATTCTTTAATTAATATTACTAATTTGTATTACAAAGTATAAAAATATATATAAAAAACAACAAATTCACATAAAATTTAACTTTTAATCAATCCGTTAACAAAATTAACGTTTTTATTTAAATAAAAGTTTGCTTTTTGATCAGTTTTCGGAAAATTGGTAAAATCATCTGAATACTCAGCTCCTTCTGCATCATATTCATAATGCCCAAAGTAATTTTCTAATTCTCCTGTTTCGACTATATAAGCATTAAATTGAATTTTGCCATCAATCAATTCTTCTTTGTATTGAGCGACAAAATTCGTAATAATTTCGATACCATCATAATTTATTTTGATATTTTTATACATAAAATCATAAAAAACCGCTTTATTTTGTGAAATATTCAAATAATCAACAATCCTATTATTAACTATAACGTTTTCGAAAAGCGCTTTAAAACTAATAATAAGTGAAAAGAATATGAATTTTCTGGTAATCTCTCTCGAATAATCATTTTGAAAATGACCCGCTTCAAACAGAATTGTTGGCACTCCTAAATACTGAAAGGTATCCCCTATACAATTGATATTGAATGAATCATCAAATCGACCAACCTGACCTGGTATATATTTTTGAAGCTCATCATTTATAGCAGCAATCAAATTAACTGCTTTTAACCTGCTCTCATTAATCTCCCTTTCTTCATTATAAGAAGGAGCTAAAAATGATACCGTAGCAGGCTTGCCGGTTTGACCTGCTCCAAAAATGGTACGCTGATCATGTAAATTGAAACAAAAATGAGGCTTAAAAGTCTCAAAAACTTCACGAAGAATTCTGCTTTCAGGCTGAGTTAAATTTTGAGAATCCCTATTTAAATCAATTTGATTTGCATTTACACGAGTATACAACGCAGCTCCGTCTGGATTTAATATCGGAATACAATAAAATGTAAAGGTCTCAAGCATATTCTGAGCAAACTCAGAACCACTATTCAAAACATTAATGAAATCAAATAATGCCTTGGTAGTTGTACTTTCGTTACCATGCATTTGAGACCACAGATAAATTCTTGTTTTTCCTGAGCCAATCTCATAGCTATATATAGGTTTATCTAAAACCGATTTTCCAATAATCTTCACCCGGCCATGAGTATTAATTCTATCCAATAGAGGTCGAATATGCTCTAAAGTTAAATATCTGCCAGCTATTGACTGCTCTTTGTACTGATTGAAAATTTCTTCTAAATTCATTTGCTTTTCGATTAGTTCACAAAAGTAAAAATCTTTACTTTTACAAATGTAAACTTATAAATCTATATAACATTTAAGAATGTAAACAGTGTATAATCTTTTTAAAAAATAAATTACAAAAATATTAACACAAAAAAAATATTTATAATATTAAATACTTAATATATTATTTATCAATATTTTAAACACACCTATATATAGTATTAAATTAACAAAAAACACACATTAGCAGATTTTACAACTGTAAATAACATCTTAAATTCTTATTTTTTACATTGATAACTACAAAACTAAAAAACAACAATTTACAATGGTAAACATTGACGACTTTGTAAAAAGATTAGAAATCATACTTGATTATTATACACTAAACGCTTCTTCATTTGCAGATAAAATTGGTGTTCAGCGTTCAAGTATGTCACATCTCCTATCCGGCAGAAACAAACCTAGTTTGGATTTTGTAATGAAAATTTTGGAAGTTTTTCCAGAGGTTGACCTGTATTGGATTTTAAGTGGCAAAGGAAATTTTCCTAAAAACAATGATGAAAATGTAATTCAAAAAAAAGAAAGTAAATCAGAAATACCTTCAATTATCTCTAAGGAAAAGATAGCGTCTGAAAATTTTTCTGATACAAAAAACATGATTCTAAAATCAGAAGGAAATGAAATTGAAAAAATTGTATTTTTTTATACAAACGGAACATTCAAAACTTACCTTCCTTAAATTTTAAAATTTTGTTTACTTAAAATTATTTATAGTTTAATGGAGTCTTATTTAAGCAAAAAAAATAACCTTAATTCAAAATTTGAAATAAGGCTATTTATTAATAAAAATATTATAAAGTAATTTTATTTTCTTAAAACAAAAACAGAAGTAACACCTGCTTCAGCTCTAACATTTAAAGGGGCAAAATCGCCCGATGTAGGTGGAAAGCTATAAGTCAAAACTTCCCCTCCAGCATTCAGTCTTTCTGCAACATATATTTTTTTTGTTACAGGATCATAAGCAACGTCAACAGGATTACCTAACATGGAGTTGGGACCATAAACTCTAATTTGGTTCGCCATAGCAATTGTCCCTGAAGCTGCAGTTGAATTAAAAACAGTGGAAAAGTTTTTAATTACAATTAATCCCCCATCTGTTGCTGATGCAGCACTGGCAACATCTGTTAAAATCATAATATCATCACTCGCTGAATACGTTATTCCATGTGAGCGTATTAAGCCCGCAATTGTAACGCGTTTAGTTGCAGCAATTGTTGTTAAGGAAATATTATTCATAAAATCTTTAAACAAAACAATATCTCCAGTCAAATCTACAACTGCATACAAATCATTGCCGTTAATATGAATTCCCCAAAGCTTAAAATCTGTGGTAAATATTTTTAATAAAGAAAAACCTGCAGACGTTTTTTTATAGACAAAAAGCTTATTCACCATACCGTTTGAATCTAACTGATCCTGAGCAACTACAACAATATCTCCTGACACTGCAGTTTCTCTGGCATTTGTAAATTCTCCTGTTATACTGCTTAATGACAGCATCAAATTATCGGTTCCTGATTTTAATGCATTTTTAATCCCGGTATACGTTTCTAATTTATTATTGCTTCTTGAAGCTACTATAACAGCATCTGATTCACTGTTATATGAAATTCCTTCAGCGTCCTGCGATGCTATTGTAAAAGATTTTACCATCGCAGTTGTAGCTAATAAATCTGTAACAGTGATTTTTCCAGAAGTATTACTTGAAGTGACCAGAGTTGATTCTAACTTATTAGCAACAGGATCAGAATCGTTATTATCACAAGAAGCAAAAAGTAAAATTAAAAAAGCGGAGGTAATAAATAAATTTTTCATATATAATTGTTTAAGGTTAATTATATGTACGAAAAACTTATTTATTTGGATTTTTTACTTTAACCGATTTAGGTACTTTTCTGTTTTCAAAATACTTTCTTATTGATCAAAATGAAAACTATTTTTATAAATCTTGCCTTCAACCTTTTTATAATGTTTTTTCAAAGACAATAAATCAGTTTCATAGTTTTCTGTCGGAAAAAAAGCTTTTCCTAAATTGACTTCTTTTTTTTTCCAATCAAATGCAACAGGAATTATAGGTACTTTTGCTTTTAGTGCTATGTAATAAAATCCGCTTCTAATTTCTGAAACTTTTCTACGGGTTCCTTCCGGAGCAACTGCTAATCGAAAAACATCTTTTCTTTCAAAAATAGATGCAATTGCATCAACTTTATTCAAGCCTCCTGATCGATCGAGTGGCTCACCTCCCACACTTCTAAAATAATAACCAAATGGAAATTTGAATAATTCTTTCTTTCCTACCCAGTTCATCTCTAAACCGGATATTCCTCTTGTAAAAATTCCCAGATAAAAATCATGATTGCTCGTATGAGGCATTACCATCATCACACATTTTTTTACTTCAGCATTCTCAATCCCAACTATTTTCCAGCCCATTAGCTTAAAAAAAAGAAATTTATACAATTGTTTCTTCATTAAAATCTCATATTTCGCACAAAATAAAAAAAATTAATGCTAAATTTGGGTAAAAGCGCAAAAAATGATTCAAAAAATATTTAGTTATTTAATTCCAATCAAAATATTTAAAAAAAGATCAGCTCGCAGTAAGATGATTGAAGTTACCTGGGCTAATGGTGAATTAGTCTTAGATTCGGAAAACACAAATTACTCTTATGGAAGTCTGCAGCGTATATTAAGGTATGGATTAAGAAATATTGGTTTTAAAACTATTCAAAAAATGAATCATATTTTAGTTTTGGGAGTTGCCGGAGGAAGTGTTATAAAAACGCTGGTCGATGAAATTGAATTTAAGGGCAAAATAACAGGAGTCGAAATTGATGATGATCTGATTCAGATTGCAAATGAATATTTTAACCTTTCTCAAATAAAGCAATTAGAAATTATTATCGATGATGCCTTTGAATTTGTTTTGAAAACTAAAGACCAATATGATTTAATTATCATTGATGTTTTTGAAGACACAAATATGCCTAATTTTTTATTTGAACGTTTTTTTAGCGAAAGAGTATGTTCTATTTTAAAAAAACAAGGTTTTGTTCTTTTTAACACTATGATACTTGATGAAAAGCATAATATTAGAAATCGTAAATACATTTCTGAAATAAATCCTAAATTATATGCTACTAAAATGCTGCCCCGCGTAGAACACCATAACGAGTTAATTATTATTGAAAAAGTTGCCTAATCTTATTATGAAACCTCTTGCATCTATATTAAAAAATTTCCCGCCCTCAAAAGTAATCGATCCAACTATAGATTATTCTAAGTACATTACTTTAGATTTATCTGTAAAGAATCAGAATTTAACCGCAAGTAAATCAGGAAATTCAGCTGATTTTGAGGAATACATTATTGATTATTTAAAAAAAAATAATGCCGAAGTTGCTTTTGGCGGTTATATTGAAAGACGAACTTTATATCAGCGGAGTTCCATTTTTAAAAGTGATTTGATTTCTGAACGAAACATTCATATTGGTGTTGACTTCTGGATAAAAGCAGAAACACCAGTTTTAGCTGCACTTGATGGAAAAATACATAGCTTCAAAAATAATATTGGTTTAGGAGATTATGGCCCAACTATCATTTTGGAACATCAAATCGAAAATGAAAAATTTTATACTTTATATGGACATTTATCGTTAGAAAGTATAGAAGGGATTAGTGTTGGTGATTTTTTAAAAAAAGGAGAATATTTTGCAAAAATAGGAAATTCAAAAGTTAATGGGGATTATGCACCACATTTGCATTTTCAAATTATTAAAGACGTGGGAGATTATTGGGGAGATTATCCTGGGGTTTGTAGTACAAAAGATTTAAATTTTTACATTGAAAACTGCCCTGATCCCAATTTATTATTAAAAATAACATAAATAGTTATGAAGAAAGCAGGATTGATTATATGTTTGCTATTATTATTAGGTTGCAAATCTAAAACAGTAAGCAGAACCACTGAAGACATAAAAATTAAAAAAGTATCAGAGAACGAAGTAAATTCGAATCAGCAAAACAAAGCCTATTCATTAGGAAAACGAGTTCTTGAAACATGCAACACATCGAAATTCAAACCTTTCGATGAAACCGAAGTAACAAAATCAGTTATAGAAAATACAACTGAGGAACGCTTAACCAAAACCTGTTTAAGATTTCGACAATATTATGGGAGTTTTATTGATTTAAAATTAGATGGCGTTTATAAAACCAAACAGGAAACGATTTACCGCTACCATGCCTTATACACAAAAAAGGTAGCCAATAAAGAGCTTCGTGTTTTTGTAAACGATGAAAATTTGATTTCTGCCATAAAATCAATGGATTGGGATGAGAAATTTGATTCCAAAATAATTGAATAATACCTGATAAAATATATGAATTTTAAATTATCCTTTTTTTTGTTTCTTTTTATTTCATCTTTTGTCAATGCTCAGCAAACAATAAGTGTTAAAGGTTCAAAACCATTTCCGGCAACTGAAAACTATACTTTTATTTGTGAAAAATATATTCTTACAGGAGAGGTTGATGTCCAGATAGCAAAAACTGATAAGGGCGGGATTTTAAAATTGACAATCGCTACTGCAAATGATCAAGCAAGAATTTCCGGAGGTGTTTATGTTGATTTAGTTAATGGAGACGTAATAGCTTGTGTAGATAGAAACAGTAAAGAAACGGAAGAAGGAAAAACCACTTCTTATTATTATTTTACACCATCCGAATTTACAAAATTAAAAAAAACGGATATTTATGCAATTCGATTTATAATAACAGGAAATTCTAATGCGTTTGGAAACCAAACTGGTTATTTTACGGCAGTAAGCAGAAAAAATTATTTTTCAACTGCTTTTGACAAATCTAAAAAAACTTTTGATACAGCCTCTTCAATTAGTCTTTTATAAAAGCCTGTTTCACCAAAAATAATCTTACTTTTATATTCTAATTTTGTTAAAATGAATCCTAACGAGAATTTAATTGCTAAATTTTACACAGCTTTTGCAAATGCTGATTTCGAAACAATGAGCGAATGCTATCATCCTAAAATTCATTTTATAGACCCAATTTTTGGTCTTTTGAAAGAAGAAATGGTTTCTAGAATGTGGGAAATGCTAATTTTAAAAAGCAAAGGAAATCTCAAAATTGAATTTTCAAATATCAAAGCAGATGAATTTTCAGGAACTGCCCATTGGATGGCCACTTATAATTTTAGTAAAACAAACAGAAAAGTAATTAATAGGGTTTCGGCTGAATTTATTTTTCAGGATGGATTAATTATTAAACACACTGATAATTTTGATGTTTGGAAATGGTCAAAACAAGCTTTCGGATTTACCGGATATATATTAGGGTGGACTGGTTTCTTTCAGGACAATATAAAAGAACAGGCTTTACTTTCTCTTAAAAAGTTTCAATTGCCCAACTTAACTAATTCATAAATAAAAAATCTTGTTATTTAATGCCCAATATTTTCTAACTCTTTTGGATCATGTTTATGTTTAAATAAGACAGCAAAAGCTATTGCAATAAGTAAAGCATAAGTTGCAAAAGATAGCCATATATTGTGCCAGTCTTTCATTAAAACAGGATTAGCAAAAATTCCATCTGTTGAAATTGAATTTCCCTGAGATTTTACAAAATTCACCATTTTTGAATTTGAAATATCTGTCTCCAAAAATGCTGCAAGTTCTTTCGTATTTAAAAAAGACTTTGTAAAATATTTATCAATAGCCCAACCTGATGTCAAACTTCCTAAAACCGCTCCTACTCCATTAGTCATCATCATAAACAGTCCTTGCGCCGAAGAACGAATTTTAGAATCTGTGTTGCTTTCTACAAATAATGATCCTGAAATATTGAAAAAATCAAACGCCATTCCATAAACAATACAAGATAAAATAATCATCCATAAACCAGTAACAGGATCTCCAAAAGCAAATAATCCAAAGCGTAAAACCCATGCCAGCATACTGATCAACATCACTTGTTTAATTCCGAAACGTCTTAAAAAAAATGGAATTGCCAGAATAAATAAAGTTTCAGATACTTGAGATATCGACATAATAATTGTCGAATATTTAATCACGAATGAATCAGCATATTTTGGAAAATGTTTAAACTCATCCAAAAAAACATCACCATAAGCGTTTGTTAATTGTAATGCACCACCAAGAAACATTGAAAACACAAAAAAAAGCGCCATTTTATAGTTTCCAAATAATTTAAAGGCTTCTAAGCCTAAAGTTTCTACCCAGGAAGCATCTTCTTTAGTCAAACGTTGAGGTTGACATTTTGGCAATGTAAAAGAGTAAATTCCTAAAATAAAAGCCCCAATTCCGGCTATATAAAACTGATACTCGGTTGCTTTGCTGCCACTCAAATTCGTAATCCACATGGCTGCAATAAAACCTATAGTTCCCCAAACCCGAATAGGTGGAAAATCTTTTACTATATTTTTGTTATTTAATTTAAGTGAAGTATAAGATATGGAGTTACTTAAAGCAATTGTTGGCATATAACAGCACATTGCTGCAAGCATAACATAAATAAAATTTTCAGGAGTAGTAACCTGAGCAATACTAAATAATATTACAGCATATAAAATATGTAATACACCATAAAGTTTTTCAGCATTTATCCATCTATCGGCAATAATTCCAGTTAAGGTGGGCATAAATAAAGAGGCAATTCCCATGGTTCCAAAAACAAGACCAAATTGGGTACCTTCCCAGTTTTTAGTTCCAAACCAATAATTTCCAATTGTAATTAACCAGGCTCCCCAAACAAAAAATTGAAGAAAGCTCATTACAATTAATCTGTTTTTAATTCCCATATGATGAAATTGTCTTTAAAATAAATGAAGCGGTAAAACTACCATTAAAAATGAAATCTACAAATAATTAAGAAATTTTAACAACCTCTTTTACCAATTCCAAAACAGCTGTAAATTGTTCTTCCTTGTTTAAATATGAGTTATCAATTTCAATGGCATCTTCAGCTATTACTAAAGGGGAATCTTCACGGTGTGTATCTATATAATCCCTTTCAACTACATTTTTTAAAACTTCTTCATAAGATACATCATCACCTTTTTGTTTTAATTCATCAAAACGTCTTTGTGCACGGGTTTCAGCACTTGCGGTCATAAAAATTTTAAGTTCAGCTTTAGGAAAAACCACAGTTCCAATATCTCTCCCATCCATTACGATAGCCTTATTGGTTCCCATTTGCTGTTGCTGCTCTACTAATTTTGAACGAACTTCAGAAACTTCGGCTACTTTACTCACAAAACTGGAAACTTCTATGGTACGGATTTGTTTTTCTACATTTTCTCCATTCAGGTACATTTCTGCAAAGCCTAAATCAGCATTGTACTTAAATTCTAATTGAATTTTAGGAAGTGAATCAATTAAAGCTGTTTTATCAAAAAAATCCGCCTTGATAAAGTTATTTTTCATTGCAAAAAAAGCAACTGCCCGGTACATTGCTCCAGTGTCTACATAAACATAAGCGAGTTCCTTGGCCAATTGTTTTGCTAAAGTGCTTTTCCCGGTTGATGAAAAGCCGTCAATAGCAATGGTAATGTTTTTCAAAGTGCTGATTTTAAATTAAGGCGTTTTATTTGTTTTTAGTAATAAATATCTAAAAGGATGTTTGATTTTGAAGAATCTATGATTTTTTCAATTCTTTTAAAAAATTGTTCATTAACCATTGGACAACCATGGCTACGGCTGATATAATGATCTTGTTCTTCGTATGGGACTGCTGAATAATGATGTAAAACAATTGCTCTTTTGAAAGCATTGCTATTGGTTTCGTCCAAGCCAAATAATCGATATGCTTTTCCAAAAATTCCTTTATAATTATTGCCGATAGAATATCTTCCTAACGAAGTACAATTTGAATCAGGCATATTACTAAATTTCAAATCTCCCTTAATTCCTGTCTCTGAACCACATCCGTGAGCAACAAGACCCTGATCTAAAATTTTATTATTTTGCAAATCATAAACGAAAAAACGATTTTTTCCGGATGGAATCCTCATATCGACAAAAAAAGCAATTTTAGAGTTGTATTTGGAGCCAACTTCTAACATTGATTTCATTTCTTCAATTCTAAAATTAATCCTTTCTATTTCAAGACTATTAGGTTCATCTTTAAAGTATGGCTTTGAGCTAATAAATAAACCAGAAAGTACTACAACTAAAATTAAATTAAATATTTTCATATAAAATCATTATTGAAGATTAATATTTAAACCAAAAAGACTTGTATTTGCTGCTAATGTATATTTAGAATACGAATAATTAAATTTTAATCGATTCATTTTTAATCCAAAACCTAAAGAAACTCCTGAAAAATTACGCTGTTCCTCAATTCTTAATTCTTCTGCTCTTCTAAAATTATATCCTAATCGAATATTAAAAGCTTTTTGAGGAAAAAGTTCTACACCAAAAACTACATGTCTCAAAGCGTTATTTACAAATGAAACTTTGTCTTCCTGTGTTGAACCATCAATATTACTTTCTGACCGGACAGGGTTCGAAAAAGAAATATTCCACTGTTGCAAATTTTCTAACGAAAGATGCCATCTAATTGGAACATGATCTAATTCTTGTGAAACACCTGCAATAATCTCAAGAGGAAGCTTTTCTTTTAAACCTGAATAAGTCGTAAATTGAGTTCCAATATTACGTATTGCCAGTGCCCAGTTTACATCGTTTCTTTCGTCAATGAACAAAAAACCTAAATCTAATGCACCGCCTACAGAATTATAAGTTTCTAAAGTAGATGTAATTAACTTCGCATTTGCCCCAAAATGTATGTCTGTATAAGGGATATTGTATGCATAACCTATTGAAAGAGCTCCTTCACTACCTGTAAATTCTGAAGTAGTCTGACCATTTTCGTCATATCCTTCGAAAGTACCGTAATTCACATAACTAATACCTGCATAAAAGGTTTGCACATGTCTATCATAAGTATAAGCATAAGAAGCGGTTCCATAAGATGCCTCACCATAATAATTACCGTAATTCATTGCTAAATGATTGTCCATATCTGCATTTAATGTGGCTGGATTAAACATTACCTGATTAACATCTTCATCATAAATTGTAATCGATTTTCCTCCTAAAGCCGCCTGTCTTGGTGAAGTTGTTAAATTTAAAAATTGATACACATACCGACCTCCTATTTGACCAAAAGAAACGGAATTTACCAAAAACAAAAAAGACAGAACAAATTTTTTCAACATGTTTGTTAAGAGCTTAATCTGCATTATAACGGAGATATGAAGATAAAATTATAATTCTGTAACATTTATGTTTTAAAATATAATTTCTAAATAGATTTTTTTTATTTAAACAAGACAAAAATACAAAAAAACATATAAGTATTTTAAAAAAAAACAAATTCTAAAAAACTGAAAATTACAGTCGAATTTAGAATCTGGATTTTTTAAAATATGAAAATCAAATATTTACATAAAAAATTTATAAATTTAATTTATCAACATCATTATAATGCACTTTTTGAATGATAGTGCCATTATGAATAACAATTATACTTGGATTAGCTCTTTCGATAGTTTTTAAAGCTGTTGCATCACAAAAATAGAAGTCTATATTCAAACCGTATTCTTTTTTTGCTTTTGCAATTTCTTCAGCTCCTGAAGCAGTCATGGCAACCACTTTATAACCTTTAGATTGAGCTTCTTTATTTAAAGCTTCTAATTTTTTCATTCCAGCTGGTTCCGATAAAGTCAAATCATAAGTAACGAAAAGTAATAATTTAGGTTCTTTCAACAATTCCTCTTTATAATCAGAATCACCTTTTGTCATGGTGAAGTCGTGAATTGGCGGCACATAACCTTCCATAATTATTTTGTCTTTTCGATCAACAAAAGTCGCTCCTTCAGGAATATTCATTAAATCTTTTTCGGTAAATTCTTTATCAACGCCATTTACTTTGTAAATGAAAATCATTTCAACTACAGATTTTGGGGCACCTTCAGGAATTTCCATTCCTTTCTTTATATTAGTCCCAACTTTATAAGGACGGAAATCTTTTATCGGATTATGATTCAGAACCCAGACTGCCATAAATGCACATAAAAAAACACTCACATAAACAGCAAAATTAGTTTGTGGAGTTGAAAATAATGGCTTTACTAATTTTTGATTAAAGAATAAAATTAAGATAAAGAAAAGCAATATCACATCTTTAGTAAACGATTGCCAAGGCGTTAAATGTAAAGCGTCTCCAAAACAACCACAATCTTTTACTACATCAAAATAAGCTGAGTAGAACGTAAGGAAGGTAAAGAAAACGATTAAGAGTAATAAAGCCCAAATCGTAATTTTAGTTTTATAACCAACCAGTAACATTACACCTAAAACTACTTCTAAAATCACTAAAAAAATTGCTAGTCCTAAAGCCAATGGCTCTAAAAATGGCATATTAAAAACCGGCTCGCTAAAATACTCTGCTAACTTATAAGAGAAACCAACAGGATCATTTAGTTTTATTAGTCCGGAAATTATAAATAGTATGCCGACAAATAAGCGTGAGAATTGGGTAATGATATTTTTCATTTTTAAAATTTGGGATTTAATTTGAAATTTATTCTTTTAGCGAAATAGGGTTCAGAATCAGAGCAAAAACAGCATAATTAATAATATCCTGATAATTGGCATCAATACCTTCAGAAACCAAAGTTTTTCCTTTATTATCTTCAATTTGTTTTACCCGAAGCAGTTTCTGAATAATCAAATCAGTTAACGAACTTACACGCATATCACGCCAGGCTTCTCCATAATCATGATTTTTGGCTTCCATTAGTTCTTTGGTTAGTTTAATTTTAGCATCGTATAATTGGGTTGCTTTTGCAACATCCAAATCAGGCTGATCTGCAATTCCTAATTCTAATTGAATCAATGCCATAATCGAATAATTGATAATTCCGATGAATTCTCCTTTCTCATCTTCATCCACTTTTCGGATTTCATTTTCCTGTAAACTTCTGATTCTTTGTGCTTTTATGAATATTTGATCAGTTAAAGAAGGCAGTCTTAAAATTCTCCATGCACTACCATAATCTTTCATTTTATTGATATATAGTGTACGACAAACTGTAATTACATTATCAAATTCAAGGGAAGTATTCTTCATTTATTACTGTATATTTGCTAAAATTTCTTCAAAAATAAGGATTTTTTTAAGAGTTTCAAGTTTCAGCTTTTCTTTGTTGCATGTTTTTTCTAAACAAATTGTTAATGGCTATAACTGAAACTCGAAACTTAAACAAAATAACTAAACAGATGCTGATAAACTGCAAAGGTCAACTTATTGATTTATCAATTCC
This sequence comes from Flavobacterium sp. W22_SRS_FK3, assembly GCF_052113665.1. Classification (NCBI taxonomy): domain Bacteria; kingdom Pseudomonadati; phylum Bacteroidota; class Flavobacteriia; order Flavobacteriales; family Flavobacteriaceae; genus Flavobacterium; species Flavobacterium sp. W22_SRS_FK3. The sequence continues at coordinate 188,083 of NZ_JBGQOF010000005.1, forward strand.
TAAAGTGATGGGGATTTTGAATGTGACGCCGAATTCCTTTTTTGATGGAGGAAAATACAAAAATGAAGCTGAAATTATTTCTCAAGTACAAAAAATGCTAACTGATGGTGCTACATTTATAGACATTGGTGCTTATTCAAGTAAACCAAGTGCTGAATTTGTTTCTGAAAAAAATGAAATTGAGCGTATTGTTCCTGTAATAGAATTGGTTTTAAAACATTTTCCGGAAACATTATTATCAATCGATACTTTTAGATCTGAAGTCGCAAAAATAAGCATAGAAAATGGTGCTGCTATTATAAACGATATTTCAGCAGGAGAATTAGATGATAAAATGTTTGGCGTTATTGCACAATATAATGTTCCTTATATAATGATGCACATGCGTGGAAACCCTCAGACAATGCAGAGTCTAACAAAATATGATGATATTGCAAAAGAAATGCTTTTCTATTTTTCTGAAAAAGTACAACAAGCCAGAAGGCTCGGAATTAACGATTTAATTTTAGATCCGGGTTTTGGGTTTGCCAAAACTAACGATCAAAATTATGAAGTTTTACAAAAAATGGAACTTTTTAATTCGTTAGATTTACCGGTTTTGACTGGAGTTTCAAGAAAGTCAATGATTTATAAAACACTTGATAATTCTGCTCAGGAAGCTTTAAACGGAACTACAGTTATTAATACAATTGCTTTGACAAAAGGGGCAAAAATACTTCGGGTTCACGATGTTAAAGAAGCGATGGAATGCGTGACTTTGTTAAATAAAATAAGTTTAAAAGAAGCCTCCTATTGAAACTTCTTTTAAACTTAACTTTAAAAAATTTATTTTTAATTATTTATAAACTACTCCAACTTTTGCTGCAGTTGCTTTAGCCTGTGGAATCAATGATTTTAAATTAGCAATTCTAGTGGCATCAGACGGGTGGGTGCTTAAAAATTCAGGAGTTCCAGATCCTCCTTTAGCAGACATCCTGGTCCAAAATGCAATGGAATCATCAGGATTGTATCCTGCAATTGCCATAAGTGTCAAACCAATTTTATCTGCTTCGCTTTCATTACTCCTGCTAAAAGGCAGCATCACGCCTACCTCTGAGCCCAGCCCATAATATTTTTGCCACATTTCCTGGTTTTCTGCACTTTGCCCTCCGGTTGCAACTGCTACTCCAACTGCACCTAATTGCTGTAATTGTGCTGCACTCATTCTTTGCGCACCATGATTTGCCAAAGCGTGAGAAACCTCATGTCCCATAACGGTAGCCAAACCTGCTTCATCTTGTGTAATTGGCAAAATACCGGAATACACCACGATTTTACCTCCCGGTAAACACCATGCATTTACCTCTTTGTTATCTACTAATTTATATTCCCAACGATAGTCTTTAAGATATTGTGTTTGTCCTAAATAAGTTAAATATTTTTCGGCTGCTGCTTTAATTCTGAACCCTACAGCTTCTACTTTTTTTGCATCAGAAGTTCCTGAAATCACTTTATTTTCTTTTAGAAAAGTGTCATACTGTTGAAAAGAAGAAGGAAATAATTCGCTATTAGAAACAAAATTAAGATTCTTTTTGCCTGTTAGAGGATTTGTAGCACAGGAAAAAACTACTAATATAAGAGCCGTTATGGATAAATATTTTTTCATAATTTTTATGTTTTAGAATAGAGTAAAATTAGTGTGTTTTCCATATTATATTTTATACAATTTTTAAGTAAAGTAGTATAATTTTAACTTTTAAATTAACACATTTCGAAAGTTCGTTTTAAATAAAGATTTTAAAATAAAAAAAGATGAAACCCAAAGGCTCCATCTCTTAATGTGTATTTTGCAATTTATTTAGTAAGTAGCAACTCTCTGTATTTAGTTAAAGTCCAGGTTTCATCATCAACCAATAATTCTAGTTTATCACAATGATTACGAATATCATCAAAATAAGGTATCACTTTATTGCAATATGCTTCTGCCATTTTTTGGGCATCTGTTAAATGGTTTGCCGTTCTTCGTTCGTTTGTCATAGCGGCAACTTTTGAATTGATATTTTCAATATGACTTGAAATTTCTTTGATTAAAATAATTTGTTCTTTTGCAATAGTTTCAAATTCTTTCCCGAAAATTTCTTTCAGGCCTTTTACATTTTCAATTAAGGTATTTTGATAACGAATAGCAGTTGGAATTACATGATTTCTTGCAATATCTCCTAAAACTCTTCCTTCAATCTGGATTTTCTTAGTATATTCTTCTAATTCTATTTCGTAACGTGCTTCTGCTTCTACATGATTTAGAATTCCTAATTCTGAAAATAAATCTAATGCTTGTTTAGAAACTTTCGCTTTGATTGCTTCCGGAGTCGTTTTAAAATTACTTAAACCTCTTTTGGCTGCTTCTTTCTCCCATGTATCACTATATCCATCACCTTCGAAAAGGATTTTTTTAGATTGTTTTATATACTCTCTTAAAACATTAAAGATAGCTTCGTCTTTTTTCAATCCTTTAGTATCAATCAAATTATCTACTTCAACTTTAAAATCTTTTAATTGTTTGGCAACAATAGCATTTAAAGTAGTCATGGCATTCGAACAGTTTGAATTTGATCCTACTGCCCTGAATTCGAATTTATTTCCTGTAAAAGCAAAAGGGGAAGTTCTGTTTCTGTCGGTGTTGTCCAAAAGTACATCCGGAATTTTACCTACTACATTCAGTTTTAAGTCTGTTTTTTCTTCAGGAGATAATTTACCGGTAGTTACGCTTTCCAATTCAGATAAGACCTTTGTTAATTGTTCGCCGATAAAAACCGAAATAATAGCCGGCGGTGCTTCATTTGCTCCTAACCTGTGATCATTACTGGCTGTTGCGATAGAAGCTCTCAATAAAGTTTCGTAATCATTTACCGCTTTTATGGTATTAATAAAGAAAGTTAAAAACTGTAAATTACTCATTGGTGTTTTACTCGGACTCAATAAATTTACCCCGGTATCAGTCGCCAGAGACCAGTTATTATGTTTTCCTGAACCGTTTACGCCTTTAAAAGGTTTTTCATGAAACAAAACTTTAAAATCATGGCGCTCTGCTACTTTTTGCATTACATCCATCAATAAAGAATTATGATCTACGGCTAGATTTGTTTCTTCGAAAATTGGAGCCAGCTCAAACTGATTTGGAGCTACTTCGTTATGACGTGTTTTTACCGGAATTCCCAGTAACATACATTCCTGTTCTAAATCTCTCATGTACGTTAAAGCACGAGTAGGAATAGATCCAAAATAATGATCATCCAATTGTTGTCCTTTTGCGGAAGTATGTCCCAATAAAGTTCTTCCAGTCATCATTAAATCAGGACGGGAGTTTGCCAGCGCTTTATCAATTAAAAAGTATTCCTGCTCCCAGCCTAAAGTTGCCGTTACTTTTTTGACATTTTTATCAAAATATCTACAAACCTCAGTTGCCGCTTCATCCATTGCAGATAAAGCTCTTAACAACGGAATCTTATTGTCTAAGGCTTCACCTGTATAAGCAATAAAAACGGTTGGAATACATAAAGTAGTTCCGTAAATAAATGCCGGAGAAGTTGGATCCCAGGCCGTATAACCTCTGGCTTCAAAAGTATTTCTGATTCCTCCGTTCGGAAAACTGGATGCATCAGGTTCTTGCTGTACTAATTGTGCTCCGCCAAATTTTTCTACAGGATCGCTTCCGTCATAAGAAGTTTCAAAAAAAGCATCGTGTTTTTCTGCAGTAGTTCCGGTAAGTGGCTGGAACCAGTGTGTATAATGAGTAACACCTTTTGACAAAGCCCATTCCTTCATTCCCATGGCAATGTAATCTGCCAGCTTTCTATCTATTTTAGTTCCGTGCTGAATAGCATCCCTCACTCCTTTTAAAGCATCTGAAGTTAAAAATTGCTTCATAGCTTTCTCATTAAAAACATTTGCCCCAAAAAGAGATGACTTTTTATCAATTTCTTCAAAATGTATTGGCTTTCTTGACGAAGCTTCTTTTAAGGCTTGAAAACGTAATGTTGACATGTATATAATTTTAAAAATTGGTAATAACTTGATTTAAAATAAGAGGAACAAATATAAAGAATAAAAAGGCCTTTTTTTAAAGATATTCATAGAATTTTGAAAAGCAATTTTTCAATAAAAGGCTCTATTTATAAAGAATACTGAGTGCTTTTTGAAAAAATATAACAAAACAGGTGGATATTACTGAGGAAACAAACAATTTTTCATAAATTAGATAGAAATAAATTTAAAAAACCCATGTGTTTATTACGAATTTATTTTTTAAACATTAAAAAATTGCTATTTTTTAAATATACCCCATACAAAATTGCGCTTATCTAAAAAATTATGAGTAGCGAAACAAAATGCACCCCCTAATTTTTATGCCTAAAAAAATAAATCTATATTTGACCCAGAGAAAAAAAACAAAAAAATTAATTTATATTATTATGGCTAAAATTAAGTTAGAGTACATTTGGTTAGATGGATATGAACCAACTCAAAATCTTAGAAGTAAAACTAAAGTTGAAGATCACGAAAATTTCAAAGGGACATTAGAAGAACTTGGAAACTGGTCATTTGATGGTTCATCAACAAGACAAGCTGAAGGAGGATCTTCTGACTGTTTATTAGTTCCTGTTGCTATTTATCCTGATCCAACTCGTATAAACGGATACCTTGTAATGTCAGAAGTTATGTATGCTGACGGCACACCACACCCTTCTAACGGAAGAGCTACAATTGATGATGATAATGATGATTTTTGGTTTGGTTTCGAACAAGAATATTTCATCATGGATACTAAAACTTTATTGCCATTAGGTTTCCCTGTTGGAGGTTATCCTGCTCCACAAGGTATGTACTACTGCTCTGTAGGTGGAAAAAACACGCATGGAAGAAAATTAGTTGAAGAACATGCTGATTTATGTATTGCTGCCGGACTTAACTTTGAAGGAATTAACCAAGAGGTTGCTTGTGGACAATGGGAATTCCAATTATTTGCTAAAGGTGCTAAAAAAGCCGGAGATGAAATCTGGGTTGCGCGTTACCTTTTAGATCGTTTGACTGAAAAATATGGTTACTATATCGAATATCACCCAAAACCATTAGGAGATACAGACTGGAATGGTTCAGGCATGCATGCTAACTTCTCTAACGAGGTGTTAAGAACTTGCGGAGATCAAGCTACTTACGAAAGAATCTGCGAAGCTTTCCGTCCTGTTACTGCTGAGCATATTGCGGTTTACGGAGCTTACAACGATCAACGTTTAACTGGTAAGCACGAAACTGCATCTATCCACGATTTCTCTTATGGAGTTTCAGACAGAGGATGTTCTATCAGAATTCCTTTAATGACTGTTCAAAAAGGATGGAAAGGATGGTTGGAAGACAGAAGACCAGCTTCAAACGGAGATCCATACAAAATTGCAGCCAGAATTATCAAAACTGTAAAATCAGCGTTGTAACTCATAATTCAAATTATACTAAAAGTGCCATTGTTATTGATGGCACTTTTTTTTGTCTATAGTTATTTTAAAAAAAATCTACCCAGTTTAATTAATATTAAAAAAAAATGCCAGTTCGAGCAGATAGCATAAAAAACTTTACTATCCAAAACACCTAAATATTAACTAAAATTTGAAAGTAATATTCTAATAATTTAATTTTTAAGTTAGATTCCAAGAACTATCTTTGTAAATCATTTAAAAAATATCTTAATAATGGTTTGGATTTTCTTTTTATTAGCTGTCGTACTTATTCTTGCTTTAGACTTGGGCGTTTTCAATAAAAACCCACATATCATCAGTACCAAAGAAGCTAGTAAGTGGACATTGATTTGGGTAACATTGTCATTTCTTTTTTCCGGTGTTATTTACTGGCTTTACACAACCGATTACATTGCAAATCCTGATAAACTAAAACCTGCCGTGGCCTCCATGAAGTTTATTACAGGTTATTTAATTGAATTATCCCTAAGTGTTGATAATATTTTTGTGATTGCCATCATTTTCGCTTCTTTCAAAATACCTCAAAAATACCAGCACCGTGTTTTATTCTGGGGAATCCTAGGAGCTGTAATCTTCCGTGGATTAATGATTTTCTTTGGCGTAATGTTAATTAATAAATTTACCTGGACTACTTATTTATTTGGAGCTTTTTTATTATTTACTGCTATAAAAATGTTATTATCTGGTGAAGATGAAGATTTTCAGCCAAAAGATTCTTTTGTATATAAAACATTAGGTAAAATTATTCCGATGACAGCAGAAATGGAAGGCGAGAAATTTTTCATATCAACAAAAACCGCAAAAAAAGCAGCTACTCCGCTATTCGTTGCCTTAATTGTGATTGAAGTAATGGATGTTTTATTTGCTGTTGACAGCGTTCCGGCAATTTTAGCCATTACATCAGATCCGTTTTTGGTGTTTAGCTCTAATATTTTCGCCATTTTAGGATTACGTTCTATGTATTTCTTTTTAGCAAACATGCTGGCTAAATTCAGTTATTTGGAATATAGCCTGATTGCTATCTTAAGCTTCGTGGGATTAAAAATGCTGCTTCACGATTATATTCACGTTCCGGAATGGGCTTCTTTAGGATTTATTGCACTATCGCTTTTGGTTGGGATTTTGGTTTCATTGAAATTTGGTAAAGAGAAAGAATTAACGGATTTAGATTTGGACTAAGTTCTAAAAACATATTCATAAAAAAAGGAAATCTTGCGATTTCCTTTTTTTTATGAATAATTCAACTAATCTATTTTCTTAACATTACTATCATCAATATTATATCTTTCAATAACAGCATTATAATCGGAATAATCTGGTTTAGCTTTCTTCGCATTTACTCCATCATTACCTATAATAATAACAACTCTAAAAGTTTTTCCTAATCTAAAACTACTTGGCAGTTGAGAATAATCACTTAAACTACCTTTAATAAAAATTCTAAATTGATTATAAGTAAATGTATAATTATATTGAGCAGTTTCTAAACCATTATTAAAGTAATAAACTTGAGGTAATAATGCCCAAGTATCAACGCCACCTGTACTAACTAATTCATATACTAAAATGTTATCTCCAGAAAGCATTACAGGATCCAGAGGATAAGTAACTGAATAGCCGTTTCCTGCAGTAAAGTCTGGACCAACTTCAAAAACTTCCGCTTCGCTTTGTGGCCCTACTGGTCCCGGAGGTCCTTCAGGCCCCTCGCAACTCGAAAACACTGTTAATCCAACAACTGCAAAAAGTATCAATATCTTTTTCATAATTTTTTATATTTAAAGTTTATATTTTAAAGGTAAACCAAAAATCAAACCAAAAAAAATTTTTGGTAGACTCTAAATTAAAAAAATTATCATTTTTTTGCAACCTGCTGATTTTTAAGCAATATATTATTGAAAAAAAATACATGATAGGGTAATGAATTTTCCCAATAATCCCAGGTATGTGCTCCCGGTCTTTCGGTATAATCGTGTTCTACCTTATTATAAACCAATCGTCGGTGCAATTCCCGATTAGGTTCTATTAAAAAATCATCAACTCCACAATCAATAATCAATGACAGTTTATTGCTTTTCAGTTTATCAAGCATTCCTAAAACTGCATATTGTGCATACATTTCCGGATCTGCACTTTTATCTCCAAGTACAGGTTCAATCAATTTAATAACCTGTGCAGCCGAATCCCGATTTAGCATCACACTCATATCAACCGCTCCACTCATGCTTCCGGCAGCACAAAACAGATCTGGATGTTTTGCCGACAAGTACAATGCCCCATGTCCACCCATAGAAAGCCCGGTAATGACACGTCCATTTTTATTATTAATTGTTCTGTAGGTTTTATCTACTTTCTGAATAACTTCCTGCGTAATAAAAGTTTCAAACTGACTTTCTGGATTTACCGGACTATTAAGATAAAAACTAAAGGTTTCTCCTTCGGGCATTACAATAATCAAATTATACTGGTCCGCTAAGTTTTTTACCAATTCTTTATTAGGAGTGTTTTTTAACCAATCACCAAAATGTCCGTAAGCACCATGCAATAAGTACATGACTGGAAATGTCGATTTGCTTTTGGCGTATGAATTAGGCAGCACAATAGCCGCTTTGTAAGTTTTATTCATTGCAGTACTGGAAACTTCTAATGTATCCACTTTGGCAGCATAAGAGATTCCGTAAGATAATACACATATAAATAGCAAAATTTTAAAATACTTCATGATTTGATTTTTTAAAGGAAATATAAATATACCTTTTTATGATTTAAATAATAACCAAATTATATCAAAAACAGCATAAAAAAGCCATCAACGAATTGATGGTTAATTTATATCACTAAAGTTTATTTTATAAAACTACATAATCAAAGCTTTATGCTCCTGCCTGTATTCAGAAGCGCTTTTGCCGGTATATTGTTTAAACGACTTACTGAAATGACTGAAGTTATTAAAACCGCTTTCATAACAAACTTCATTTATACTAATAGGTTTCTCTGCCAAAAGTTTAGAAGCATGAACCAAACGGTATTCATTTACGAATTCAGTAAACGTTTTATTGGATATTTTTTTAAAATAACGGCAGAAAGACGGCGTTGTCATACTTACCAGTTTAGAAATCTCATCTATTGAAATTGGCTCCTGAAAATGATCTTTTACATAACTAAACACAACATTAATCCTGTCATTATCTGGCACCTGCATTTCGAGTAAAAATCCATCAGCGTTTAAGATGGTATATTCTTCAGAAGATTCCAAATCTTTCAAAATAGATAAAAGAGTCAGGAAACGCTCAAACGGAGATTTGTTCTCCATTAATTCCATCTTGGTTCCAATTCTCTTTTTGGTTTCACCTCCAAACGCAATTCCAGCTTTGGCCTGATCGAGAAGTTTTTGAATTTTCTTCATTTCAGGGATTCCAAAAAAATCACTTCCCAGAAAATCAGGCTTAAAATGAATGACAGTTTCATCCGTATTACCGGTTTTTTCATTTGTAAATCCACAATGAGGTAAATTAGAGCCTATTAAAATCAGGGAACCATTAGTGTAATACGAAATATGACTTCCTATTTGTCTTTTTCCCGCTCCTCCATTTACAAAAACAATTTCAATTTCAGGATGATAATGCAGTAAATGCGATTTACTATTGGTCTTTTGAGCGTGCTTTGTGTAGGTAAAACAACTTCCGTATGAGTTTGATATTATTTCAAGAGCTGGGGCAATTGGTTTCATTTCATAAAGATTAAAAAATAATAGCAAAATTAACAAAAATGTCGAAAATAATTCAAATTTTAACATATAACGCTTTCGTAAATGGGAATACAGCATAGATATCTGCAAATGAGGCTGCGCAAAATTATACATATCCGAACTAATTTAGCATCAGCGAATTAGAACTATTAATTTAAAACTATTGAAATGAAAAAGATTTTAAAATTAAGTTTAGTATGTGCAGTACTTTTTACAGGAACAAGTATTTATGCAATTGATGGTAATGAAGACTTTCACCTTCATGTATTAAAAACAAATGGAAAGGTAATCACTTTTGCTTTAAACAAAGTAACAAAAGCAAAATTAGCAATCTATGATCAGGATGGCACTCTAATTTATTCTGAATACGCTTCAGGTAAAGATGGGATTTTGAGAACTTTTAGCTTAGAAGAATTTCCTGAAGGAACTTATTACTTAGAAGCAGAAGACAATGTAAAAAAAGTAAAACACGAAATTACTATTACAGACAACAAAACAGTTTTATCTGCAAAAGCAGTTTCATCTGTTTATAAAACAGGATTTTCTCCAAAAAAAGATGACGTCGCAATACGTTAGAAAATTCCGATTTTAATACTTGTGTAAAAATGGTCAGGTAATTAGAGAAATTTAAATCTTAATGACTTTAAAAAACAGCTCATTGTGGTAATGGAGCTGTTTTTTTATAATTTTTTTTGAGCAAATTTATTAGTAATCATTTTTATTAAAATAAAAAATACGAGATCCTAATAAAACTAAATCTTTAATTTTCATATTCTCAATATAGTTAAAAGGCTTAAAAAATAATAACCAAATTAACAAAACTACCTACAATAATTTAAAATTTAACCTATATCGGTTTCGTAAATGAGAATATAGCATATATATCAGCAAATAGAGTTACATGTTTGTCTTGATGATTGGAGTAATTTAGCATTGTAGAAATAGATAATAAATCATAAAAAAATTAGTCATGAAAAAGATGTCAAAATTTAGTTTAGCAGCAGCAGTACTTTTTACAGGAATCAGTACATATGCAATTGATGGAAATGGAGATTCTACCCTTCGTGTAATTAAAGAAAATGGTAAAGAAGTTACTTTTGGAATAAACAATGCAACAAAAGCAAACTTATCTATCTATGACAAAGATGGCACTCTAATTTACTCTGAAAATGCTTCAGGAAAAAATGGAATTTTAAAAACATTCGACTTTAGAGAATTTCCGATAGGAACTTATTTTTTAAAAGTAGAAGATAACGTAAAAACAACAAAACACGAAATTATAATTACCGATGATACAACCATATTATCAAATAAAGCAGTTTCTTCAGTTTATAAAGCAGGGAATTCTGTTAAAAATGCAAGTGTAGCAATACGCTAAAAAAGTTTATGCTTTTCATAAAAGTATAAAAATGAGGTTAGATAGTTAGTAAAGTTTAAAACCTAACGGTTTTTAAAACAGCTCTTGGTGGTTCTTGAGCTGTTTTTTTATGTTTTCATTATAGTGATTTTTTTTTTGATGAATATAAAAAACATCAACCATATGTCAACCTGCGTTTCTTTTAATTTATTTGTTAAATAATAATTAAATTAACATTAAAGGTGTAAATAATTTAAATTTTAACCTATAACGGTTTCGTAAATGAGAATACAGCACATATATCAGAAAACATAGTTGTGCCATTTATTGATCTGGTGAAGTAATTTAACGGTATAAAATTAGAACAATAATTTAAAAAAATAAAACCATGAAAAAGATGTCAAAATTAAGTTTAGCAGCAGCAGTACTTTTCACAGGAATCAGTACGTATGCAATTGATGGAAATGGAGATTCTACTCTTCATGTAATAAAAGGGAACGGTAATGAAGTTACTTTTGCAATAAACAATATTACAAAAGCAAAATTAACGATTTATGATCAGGACGGTACTATAATTTATTCTGAAAATGCTTCAGGTAAAGATGGTATCTTAAAAAAATTCAGATTTGAAGGTTTTCCGTCAGGAACTTATATGTTAGAAGTAGAAGATAGCGTAAAAACAACAAAACATGAACTTACTGTTGAAGGCGATATTACAGTCTTATCATCAAAAGCAGTTTCTTCAGTTTATAAACCAGGTTTTTCTGCTAAAGATATAAATATAGGAGTACGCTAAAAAAATACTCAACATACTCTATAAAACATTGGTAAATTTTATACACAGCAGCTCTTGGTTATTTCTTGAGCTGCTTTTTTATATTTCATATTCGACAAAATTGTTGTTATCTAATTTTTTTTAAGTAAAAATTATGAGATACAAATAAAAATAATTCTTTGATTTCGATATTCTCAATTTCATCAAAATGTTTAAAAAATAATAATTAAATTAACATAACCATCTACAATAATTTAAAATTTAACCTATATCGGTTTCGTAAATGAGAATATAGCATATATATTGGCAAATAGAGTTGTGTAATTTACAGCCGTTATGACGTAATTTAGCAATGTGGAAATAGAAAATAATTTAAAAATAATAATCATGAAAAAGATGTTAAGATTAAGTTTAGTATGTGCAGTACTTTTTTCAGGAATCAGTACTTATGCAATTGACGGAAATGGAGATTCTTTTCTTCATGTAATTAAAGGAAACGGGAAAGAAATTACTTTCGCGCTGAACAATGTAAAAAAAGCAAGTATATCAATATACGACAAAAATGGTGCTCTTATTTATTCTGAAAATGCTTCAGGAAAAAACGGAATACTAAAAACTTTCAGATTTGAAGAATTTCCAGAAGGAACATATATATTACAAATAGAGGATGGTGTAAAAACAACAAAACATGAAATTACTATTACTGATGATACTACCATTTTATCATCCAAAGCAGTTTCTTCAGTTTATAAAGCAGGATTTTCTGCTGAAAATACAAGCGTTGTAATACGCTAAAAAAGTTTATGCTTTTCATAGTATAAAAATGAGGTTAGATAGTTAGTAAAGTTTAAAACCTAACGGTTTTTAAAACAGCTCTTGGTGGTTCTTGAGCTGTTTTTTTTATGTTTTTTTTAAAATGAAAATTATAATATAGATTTAATTCGGTTAGACTGTAACTTGATTAACATATTTGTTAAATAATAATCAAATTAACATTAACAGTTCTAATAATTCAAATTTTAACCTATAACGGTTTCGTAAATGAGAATATAGCATACATTTTGGAAAACCCAGTAGTATACTTTATGAGTTTGTTGTGGTAATTTAGCATTATAGAATTGAATGATTAATAATAAAAAATAAAGCCATGAAAAAGATATTAAAATTAAGTTTAGTAATAGCAGTACTTTTTACAGGATTCAGTACATATGCAATTGACGGTAATGAAGATTCAACTCTTCATGTTATTAAGAGAAATGGTTATGAAGTTACTTTTGCATTAAATAATGTAACTAAGGCATATTTATCCATCTACGATAAATACGGTAATTTAATTTATACTGAAAAGGCCTCAGGTAAAGATGGAATTCTAAAAACTTTCAGGTTTGAAGAATTTCCTGAGGGAACTTATTTCTTACATATAGAAGATGGCGTTAAAACAACAAAACATGAAATTATTATTGCTAATGATACTATAATATTATCATCTAAAGCAATTTCTTCAGTTTATAAAGCAGGATTTTCTGCAAAAAATACAAACGTAGCAGTACGCTAAAAAGTTTATGCTTTTCATAAGTATAAAAATGAGGTTAGATAGTTAGTAAAGTTTAAAACTTAACGGTTTTTAAAACAGCTCTTGGTGGTTCTTGAGCTGTTTTTTTGTTTTATGTTTTCTGCATATTAATAAATTAACAAGACATAAATGTTTTAACAAAGTATACCTTAATAAACTTAAAGTATTGAATGTTAAAATATTAAAAATAATTCAAAAAAATAAATCCAAAACACCAGTAAATACGTATCTATCTTAGTAAAACAACAGAAAACCTTACAAATCAACAACTTATTGTTGAAAAATAAAACAATAAAAATTTTGAAATAAAGGAACTATTTGTAGTTTTGTCAATACCACGAATAAGAAAATTAAATTAGAAAATTAAAAAAGAAGAAATGAAACAAATTTTAACATTGAGCTTTGTTGTGGCTGTATTTTTAACAACAATTAGTACTTACGCAAGTAACGAAAAAGGAGATTATATCTTGTATATAAAAACCGGTAATGGAAAAGTAGTTAGCTTTACATTAAACACCGTTGAAAAATCAAATTTTTCAATTTTTGATGATAATCATAATTTGCTTTACACAGGAGAATCAACTGTAAATGAAGTAGAGGTTTCAAAAACTTTAAGTTTAGAAGCATATCCTGCCGGGACTTATTATTTAGAAGTAAAACAAAACAGCAAAGTTGTAAAACATAAAATTACAGTTTCAGCTAAAAAAACTAAAACAGTTACGTTGGATGAATCCGTAAATGAAAGCCCTGCATTTCGTCGTTAATGATTTTTTTGCCCCCCATAAAAAAAGCAGCTCTAATCGAGCTGCTTTTTTGTTATTATTATCCAACGAAATTTCATAACGAGATCTAAATTGGTCTGATTAAATTTTTATCTATGTTTCTACGATACATAAACCTTTCATTCTTTCCGGGTTATTATTTTTAGAGTCAAACATCTTCTACATATTCCTTCTATACTGCCCTCCCACTTCAAACAATGCTGAAGTGATCTGACCCAGCGAACAAACCTTTGTAGCTTCCATTAAATGATCGAATAAATTTTCGTTTTTAATAGCAGCTTTCTGTAATTTGTTTACATGCTCGTTTACTTTTGCTTCGTGAAACTGGTGTAAATTATCCAGCATTGTAATTTGATATTGTTTTTCTTCTTCGGTGGCTCGAATTACTTCTGCCGGAATTACCGTTGGAGAACCTTTTGAACTCAAAAAGGTATTTACACCAACAATTGGAAAATCGCCATTGTGCTTTAAGGTTTCGTAATACAAACTTTCTTCTTGAATTTTAGAACGTTGATACATGGTTTCCATTGCTCCTAATACTCCGCCACGTTCTGTAATTCGGTCAAATTCCTGTAAAACGGCTGCTTCAACTAAATCGGTTAATTCTTCAATGATAAACGAGCCCTGAATTGGATTTTCGTTTTTTGTCAAACCTAATTCTTTATTAATAATCAATTGAATCGCCATCGCACGACGAACTGATTCTTCTGTTGGTGTTGTAATCGCTTCATCATAGGCATTGGTATGCAATGAATTACAGTTGTCATAAATAGCATACAAAGCCTGCAACGTAGTTCTGATATCATTAAAATCAATTTCCTGCGCGTGTAATGAACGCCCTGAAGTCTGAATATGGTATTTCAACATTTGTGCCCTTTCGTTAGCGCCGTATTTGTTTTTCATGGCTTTTGCCCAAATTTTACGTGCCACACGACCAATAACCGAATATTCCGTATCTACTCCATTAGAGAAGAAGAAAGATAAATTTGGTCCAAAATCGTTGATACTCATGCCTCGGCTCAAATAATATTCCACGTAAGTGAAACCATTTGAAAGCGTAAATGCCAACTGCGTAATTGGGTTCGCTCCCGCCTCAGCAATATGATATCCTGAGATCGAAACCGAATAGAAATTACGAACGTTTTTGGTAATAAAATATTCCTGAACGTCTCCCATTAATCGCAAAGCAAATTCTGTTGAGAAAATACAGGTATTTTGTGCCTGATCTTCTTTTAAAATATCCGCCTGAACTGTTCCTCGAACCTGAGATAACGTTTTAACTTTTATTTCGTTATAAGCATCAAAAGGCAAAACCTGATCTCCGGTAACGCCCAAAAGCATTAAACCTAAACCGTTGTTTCCAGCTGGTAAATCGCCTTGGTATTTCGGTCTTTCAATTCCTTTGTCTTTATATATTTTGTTGATTTTAGCCTCAACTTCTTTTTCTAAACCATTTGCTTTAATGTAAATCTCACATTGCTGATCGATTGCTGCATTCATAAAGAAACCTAACAGCATTGGCGCAGGCCCATTAATCGTCATACTTACCGAAGTTAAAGCATGAACCAAATCGAAACCTGAATATAGTTTTTTAGCATCATCTAAACAACAAATCGAAACTCCGGCATTCCCGATTTTCCCATAAATATCCGGGCGCAAATCTGGATCGTTTCCGTATAAAGTTACACTGTCAAAAGCGGTTGAAAGCCTTTTTGCAGACATTCCCGCGCTTACATAATGAAAACGCTTGTTGGTTCTTTCCGGTCCGCCCTCTCCCGCAAACATTCTCGACGGATCTTCGCCTTCACGTTTAAACGGATACAATCCCGAAGCAAAAGGAAATTCCCCAGGAACATTTTCCTGTAAATTCCAACGCAAGATATCACCCCAGCCTTCATATTTAGGCAAAGCAATTTTCGGAATCTGTAAATGCGATAAACTTTCAGAATGCGTAGCAATCTTAATTTCTTTATCACGAACTTTAAACGAATAAACGGGATTTTTATATTTCGCTACTTTTTCATCCCAATTCAGAATAATTTCCCAATTATAAGGATCTAAATCCATTTTTACTTTATCGAACTGATTGAGTAAAAGGTTTAGGAAGATACGATTTTCGTCTAGTTCCTGAATTGCGGTTGGCAAAACAGTTGAATCATCAATTCCTGCTTTTGTAATTTGAAGAACTTTCCCAGAAACCGATTCTATGGTTTTAAAAATTCCGTATAATTTCTGCGCTACTTTTTGCTGTGCGATTGCTGTTTCATCATAAGATCTGTTATTCTCAGCGATTTCAGACAAATAACGTGTTCTTCCTGGAGGAATTACGAAGATTTTCTCGCTCATTTCGCGCGTAATTTCAAAAGTCGAATGCAATTCAGAATTAGTTTTTTCGACAATTTTATCCATAATCGCTTTATACAGCGTGTTCATTCCCGGATCATTAAACTGCGAAGCAATGGTTCCGAAAACCGGCATTTCATTCGGATCTTTATCCCATAAATTATGATTTCGCTGGTATTGTTTCTTAACGTCACGAATTGCGTCTAAAGCTCCTCTTTTATCAAACTTGTTTAAAGCTACTAAATCAGCAAAATCAAGCATGTCAATTTTCTCCAATTGTGTAGCAGCACCAAACTCCGGTGTCATTACATATAAGGATACATCGGAGTGATCCATAATCTCGGTATCAGATTGTCCGATTCCTGAAGTTTCTAAAATAATCAAATCATATTTTGCGGCTTTTAAAACCTGAATCGCTTCGGCAACATATTTGGATAAAGCCAAATTCGACTGACGAGTTGCCAGTGAACGCATATAAACACGAGGATTATTAATCGCATTCATACGGATTCTGTCTCCTAAAAGTGCCCCTCCAGTTTTGCGTTTCGAGGGATCAACAGAAACCAATCCGATAGTTTTTTCTGGGAAATCAATCAGGAAACGACGTACCAATTCATCCACTAAAGAAGATTTTCCGGCGCCGCCCGTTCCGGTAATTCCCAATACCGGAATTTTAGAATCTATATTATTTTGATGAATCTGATCGAAAACAGGTTTTGCAATTTCAGGAAAATTCTCTGCTGCCGAAATTAATCTTGCAATTGCCGTTGGCGTTTTACTTTCGATATGATCGAGTTCCCTGTTTAGTTTATCTCCTATTGGATAATCAGATTGTTCAACCAAATCGTTTATCATTCCTTGTAAACCCAAAGAACGTCCATCATCAGGAGAATAAATTCTGGTAATTCCATATTCATGCAATTTTGAAATTTCGCTTGGCAGGATTACTCCTCCGCCTCCACCAAAAATCTTAATATGTCCTGCTCCTTTTTCATGAAGCAAATCATACATATACTTAAAGTATTCGTTGTGTCCACCCTGGTATGATGTCATCGCAATCGCATTGGCATCCTCCTGAATAGCTGTATTAACTACTTCCTCTACACTACGGTCATGACCTAAATGAATTACTTCGACTCCTGTTGACTGAATAATACGGCGCATGATGTTAATTGCCGCATCATGTCCGTCAAAAAGAGATGCTGCTGTAACAATTCTTACTTTATTTTTAGGAATATATGGTTTTTGTACTTCCATTTTATGAATATGATAATTTTAAGGAAGCAATTTACAAAATATTTTAATATTTGATTATGCAAATAGCTTTATGTTAACAAAAATAATTATTTGGAATACATACAGATCTGTATCAACTAAAATTTTTTGTTGATAATTTATTTCAAATAATTTCTGTTAATAAAAAGAAGTTATAAAATGGCTTAAAGAAAATAATAGCCCTTTTTAGTTTTTAGAGGCGTCTTAAGTTTAAAAACTCTTTTTTATTTTTGATAAAAATTCATGGGTTACTCCCAGGTAAGAAGACAAATTTTTGTTGTTTATTTTTTGATTTTTTTGAGGATATTTTTTAACAAATTCGATATATCTCTGTTTTGAAGTTTTGTTTAAAACATCTAAAAGCCTCTCCTGTATTGCGATGTTAGCTCTTTCCACCATTAATATATGAAACCGAATTAATTTAGGAACTTGTTCAAATAAAAGTGTTTTATTTGACTTATTAATTACTAATATTTCACTGTCTTCTATTGCCTTAATATTGTACTTCGTTAGTTTTTGATAATAAAAGCTTTCTAAATCACACATCCATTCATTTTCAAATGAAAAGAAAATAACACTCTCAGTTCCGTTTTCATTTAAAATATAAGTTTTAAAAGTACCTTTCAGAATAAAACCTTCGTAAGCATTATTGGAATCTTGTATCTGCAAAAACTCATTTTTTTTTAATTTAATGAACTCCGTTTTATCCAATATAAAACCCCACTCTTCATCTGTAAGTGTGATTTTTCTTTCTATATTTTGTCTTAGTTCTTCGTACATGTTTTTAATTATTTCTTAATTAAAATTTCTTACTATCATAACATTTTTGAGACAATTTAAATAATGTAATCGATTACGCAAAAATATAAAAATTATATTATATTCAAATTAATTATGTAAAAAAAATCAAATACTCAAATTAATTACAAAATTATTGAACAAGTTCAATATTAGTGTAGGAAATAATAAACATATTTGCATCGCTATAAAATTTAATAATAACCACAAAAAAACTATCATGAAATTAAAAACCAAATTTGCCATTTCATTATTTACTATTGCTATGGCTCTTACAAGTTGTAACACAGAAGATATCTCAGAAAACACAGAAGAAGCGATTCTGACAACCAATAAAAATGCTTCGACCTCAAAAGTTGGAGTCTGCTCAGAAGTTCCGGGATGGGCTTCACAAAACGGAGGAACAACCGGAGGAGGAACTTCAGCAGAGACGGCAGTAACAACGTATGCCCAATTGAAATCAGCTATTGAAAACACTTCAGTAAAAGTGATAAAAGTATCTGGAACCATTACTGTTTCTGCCAGAATATCATTTCAAAATCAAACCGGAAAAACAATTTACGGTGCCAGTGGAGCAAAATTGGTTTCGACTAATCAGACAAAAGACGGTTCTGGGATAATTTATTTCAAAGGATGCAAAAATATCATTATTAGAAATTTAATTTTTGAAGGTCCCGGAGCTTATGATACGGATGGATGGGACAATGCAACATTAGACAACTGCCAAAATGTGTGGGTAGATCATTGCGAATTTAGAGACGGAGTTGATGGAAACTTTGATATTAAAAATTTATCGGACTACATTACAGTTTCCTATACAAAATTCACTTATCTAAAAGCTCCAAAAGCCGGAGGATCAGGTGGTTCTGACGATCATAGATATTCTAATCTAATTGGATCCAGCGATAGTGCTACGGGAGATCGTGGAAAATTAAGAATTACCTTTGCCAGATGCTGGTGGGCTAGCGGATGTAGAGAGAGAATGCCAAGAGTTAGATTTGGAAAAATACATATCATAAACAGTTATTTCAATAGTACAGCTAGTAATAAATGTATCGCTGCCGGTTTTGAAGCCAATATTAAAGTAGAAAATAATGTATTTGAAAATGTAAAAACTCCTATTGATTTAATGACAGGTTATACTGCTGTAACTGCTACAGGAAATATTTTTACAGGTACAAGTGGTAATACCACAGGAAGTAATACAGCTTTTACTCCACCATACAGTATTATAACTCTTGCGGCATCAGCTGTCAAAACAAATATTTCAGCTGGAGCCGGTGCAACATTTTCAGGAAATACCTGTGGTTCATTTTAATAAAAAAAAAATTTAGAAAAAAGCTATCCAATTCGGGTAGCTTTTCTTGTTATGCATCGATGCGTAATTATATTTTCAAATTTAATCATAGCATTAAATTTTAGATCTTCAAAAAATAAGATTTCTAAAATAGCCCTGATGGGAACGATATCCCGCGCTTTTTTCTGCGCGGAATTTAGTGTACAGCAGGACAAAAGTTAATTATGAAACAAAATGTTTGTGCTCCTTAAATAAAATTGTGGCTTTGTTTTTGAATAAGTAGTATTTTTGAAACTTAAAAACCCCATTTCATGAAAAAGATTTTATTATTAGCAGTCGCATTTTCTCTTAACTCTTGTGCTCAAGTACAACAAACTTTAAATCAGTTACCCCAATTATCTTCACAAATACCAGGTGTTGGCGGTGTAGATATTGCTTCAGGACTAAAAGAAGCTTTAAACAAAGGAATTACAGAACAAGTAAGTAAATTGACTGCTGTTGATGGTTTCTATAAAAATGAAGCTGTAAAAATACTGATGCCTGAAGAGCTACAAAAAGTTGACGCGACTTTACGAAAAGTTGGCCTTAGCTCATTGGCTGATGAAGGTATAAAAATGCTCAATCGTGCTGCAGAAGATGCTGTAAAAGAAGCAACTCCTATATTCGTTTCAGCTGTTAAAAACATGTCGTTTACTGATGCCAAAAATATCTTATTAGGGAATGACAGTGCAGCAACAAGTTACTTGCAAGGAAGTACGACAACCGCTTTATACGGAAAATTTAATCCGGTAATTAAAAGTTCGTTTGAAAAAGTTGGAGCTGACGTAGTTTGGAAAAAAATAATTACAAAATACAACACAATCCCACTTGTAAAAAAAGTAAATCCTGATTTAACAGACTATACAACTTCACAAGCTTTAGCAGGTGTTTTTAAAATGATTGCCGTAGAAGAAAAAGACATTCGCAACAATATTAGTGCAAGAACAACCCCGCTATTAAAAAGTGTTTTTGCCATGCAGGACGGAAAGTAAATTACGTTTAATCGTTTAGGCGCAAAAATACTTATATCTGTTTCGATTAAAACAATTAGCCAAATAAACGATGATCCTATAAAATAATTAACCGATTAACCATAAAATTATAATGCAAAAATTAACTATTCTGATTCACTGCAAGGATCAAAAAGGAATTATTGCTGCAGTAACCGCTTTTATTGCAAAAGTAGAAGGAAATATTACTTATATAGATCAGCATGTGGATACAGAACAAAATGTATTTTTTATGCGATTAGAATGTGATTTAACCAATCATAATATAAATATTGATGCCATAAAAGATGATTTTAACCACACCATTGCAACTGATTTTAACATGTCATGGGACTTGTATAATCAGGAGCAAAAACCTAAAATGGCTTTATTTGTATCTAAGTACGACCATTGCTTATTTGATATTTTAGGGCGTTATAGTGCCGATGAGCTAAATGTTGAAATTCCAGTAATCATTAGTAACCATAATGATTTACGTTCTATTGCTGAACGTTTTGATATTCCGTTTCACTATATTCCTTTTACGAAAGACAATAAAGAAGAAGCTGAAGCCAAACAAATTGAATTGCTAAAAAGATATCAAATCAATTTTATTGTTCTGGCGCGATATATGCAAATTATCACTCCTGGTTTGATTTCATTGTACGAGAATAAAATTATTAATATCCATCACTCCTTTTTACCTGCTTTTCCTGGTGCTAAGCCATATCATTCTGCATTTAAAAGAGGCGTAAAAATTATTGGTGCAACCAGTCATTATGTTACGGCAGAATTAGATGAAGGACCTATTATTGAGCAGGATATTGCACGCGTTTCTCACTTTCATTCCGTTGAAGACTTTATAATGAAAGGCCGTGATTTGGAACGAATAGTATTGGCAAGGGCAATAAAATTACATGCTGAGCGCAAAACAATGGTTTATAGCAATAAAACAGTAGTTTTTTCTTAGGTTCTACTATTAATAAATCACAAAACAAAAGAAGCCGTTTAAACTTATTAAACGGCCTCTTTTTATAAATATTATGAGTGTTATTTTTTAATCACACGTATTGTTTTTTTATTTCTTCCCTGAGCTACCATAATGTTGTAAATCCCTGATGAATAATTGCTTCCTATTTTTTGATTTTGTGCATCGCTAGCATTTTCAAATTCAAACGTCTCTACCGGCTTTCCTTTCAAATCATATACTGTTCTCGTTGGCTCTGGCAAATCGTATCGGCCTACTCTAATGTAAGTAGAAAGATCTACCGTTTGGCCTATACTGTTTTGACTAAAGCCTAATATTGCTGTTAGCAAAAATAATCCGATTCTCAGCGTATAAATTAGTTCTAAATTAAAAAAGGTTACAGCGTTTTTTAGTTTTAATAGTAAATATTTTGTCATATAATATTAAATTTAAATTTGATACAAATGTATTTATCTGTTAAAATTTGCATTTAATGTAATAGTTACTGTATGATTAACTCTTTGTCTGTTATAGTTTAAGACAGTATTATGAAATAGCTATGTAAAAAAATCAAAAAAACCGTCTCAGTTTGTGAGACGGTTTTTTTTGATTTTTTTTATTTTGTGAGTTTTATTTTCCTTTTCTTCTTTTACGTTCAGCCTTAATCATAGACAATTCACGACTGGTTTGTCCGGCAACAGAAGTATTTTCTTCAGCACGACGAATAAGGTACGGCATCACATCTTTTACAGGGCCAAAAGGTAAATATTTAGCAACATTATAACCATTTTCGGCTAAATTGTAACTGATATTGTCGCTCATCCCGTATAATTGTCCAAACCAAATTCTGCTGTCATTTTTAGCAATACCTTTTTGTTCCATCATTTCCATCAGCTTATATGAACTCAATTCGTTGTGAGTTCCTGCAAAAATTGACATTGCATCCAAATGATCCAACATATATTGTACGGCGGCATCATAATTAGCATCAGTAGCTTCTTTAGAAACACAAATTGGCGAAACATAGTTTTTCTCTTCCGCTCGTTTGTTTTCTTTTTCCATGTAAGCGCCACGAACTAATTTCATTCCGATAAAAAAGCCTTCTTTTTTAGCAATTTCGTGCAATTTTTTAAGGTAATCCAAACGATCCCAACGGTACATTTGCAAGGTATTAAAAACAATAGTTTTTTCTTTATTGTATTTACGCATCATATCAGTAACCAACTCATCAGCAGCATCCTGCATCCAGCTTTCTTCACCATCAATCAATAATGCTACGTTTTTTTTATAAGCTTCACTGCAAACATGATCAAAACGAGCAACCACCCTATTCCACTCTTCTTGTTCTGCTGGAGTTAAGACTTGTTTTTCTCCTAATTTTTCATACAATTCAAAACGCCCTAAACCAGTTGGTTTAAAAACAGCAAATGGAATTGCCAAACGTTCTTTGGCAAATTCAATAGTTTTTAAAGTCATTTCAAGGGCAGCATCAAACTGTTCTTCTTCTTCTTTTCCTTCAACTGAATAATCTAAAACTGATGAAACCCCTTTGGTAAACATTTTGTCAACTACTGTTATACAATCGTCTTCGTTAACACCACCACAAAAATGGTCGAAAACGGTTGCACGAATCAAACCTTCAACAGGAAGATTTGCCTTTATAGCAAAATTGGTAACAGCTGTACCTATCCTCACTAGAGGCTGGCTATCGATCATTTTAAAAAGAAAATAAGCTCTGTCAAGTTCAGTATCGCTTTTCAACGAAAATGCAACCTGAGTGTTATCGAATATTTTTTCCATTAAATTATTTTTATGCAAATATAAATAGTGTTTTGAATATTATTCAACAAAGATGTCTGAATTTTTAAATATCTTTAATATGGTTAGATTTATTCAAAAATAATCAATTAAATTCTCAGTCTCCAAATTATGTTACAAGAAAAACATCTCTATAATAAGACACAAAATTAATTACAAATTTAGGCTCCTGAATTTATTTTTAATGATTATAAAAACTTATTTTTAAAACAAATTAGAATCAGGATTTGAAGATTATTTAGTTAAAAATGCCTTATTTTGCCGATTCAATTAACCGAAGAATTATGCAATCTATTCAAGCAAATAATTATTTAGTACATTTTAACCAAAATGCATACGAGGCTTTAAACAATCATTTAAAAGAAAATAAATACTCTACCTTATTTATTATAGTCGATAATGAAACAAATGAGCACTGCTTACCAAAATTTTTGCCTTTATTAGAAACCGATTTAACTATTGAAATTATAGAATTCGAATCTGGTGAGGCTAATAAAAATATAGAAACCTGCATACAAATCTGGAATGTGCTGACAGAATTAGGTGCTGACAGAAAATCATTAATCATTAATCTTGGTGGTGGAGTTGTTACAGATTTAGGAGGTTTTGTCGCTTCTACATTTAAGCGCGGAGTAGATTTTATCAATATACCAACTACCTTATTATCTATGGTAGATGCTTCGGTGGGAGGAAAAACAGGTGTGGATTTAGGAAATCTTAAAAACCAGATTGGAGTGATTAATGTACCGCAGATGGTTCTGATTGACACTCAATATTTAGAAACTTTACCACAAAGTGAAATGCGTTCCGGTCTTGCCGAAATGCTGAAACATGGTTTAATTTATGATGCATTCTATTGGAAACAGTTTTTAAATTTACAATCTATTGATTATGCAGATTTTGATGAATTGATTTACCGTTCAGTTGAAATTAAAAATGATATTGTAATTCAGGATCCAACAGAGAAAAACATCCGTAAAGCCTTAAATTTTGGACATACTTTAGGTCATGCTATAGAAAGTTACTTTTTAGAAAGCGAGACTAAAACAACATTATTACATGGTGAAGCAATTGCTATTGGAATGATTCTGGAAAGTTATATTTCATTGCACAAAAACCTAATTTCTGCCACTGAGTATGCTGAAATTAAAACCGCACTCAAAAGCATCTATGATGATGTACAAATTGAAGAAAACGACATAGATCCGATATTAGAATTACTTATTCACGACAAAAAAAACGAATATGGTTTAATTCAATTTGCACTGATTGAAGGCATCGGAAAGATAAAAATTAATCAATCTGTTGAAAATAAATTGATTCTGGATGCGTTTCAGGATTATAAATCTTAAACTTTTTTTAATAAAAAGCGTTGCATTAGGTATATATTATTTTTTACATTTGCTCCAATGAAAACAAACAATAAACAAAGACACTTCAGCTCTTATAGAAACCGTCTCAATAGTTCTTTATTAAGAATAATGAACCGTTTTTACAATAGCAAGAGTCCTTTTTGTTTAGACGTTTTTTTATGTTCAAAGGCAGAACACGAAAAACTGGAAATTGTATTTGCCAATATCAGGGTTTGAATTTAAGGTTTAGACACGTTACTAAATTTAAAAATACATGCTAAAATATTGCTAAATGAATACAAAATATTCTGACTTAATTAATCAAACCTATTATTTCCCTCAGGAAGAGTTCAAACTGAACAAAGACAACTTACAATTTCACAATATCGATTTGATGAAATTGGTTGAACAATATGGTACCCCATTAAAATTTACCTATTTACCACAGATTTCTGAAAACATCAATAAGGCAAAAGCCTGGTTCAGAAAATCAATGGAAAAGAACAAATACGAAGCAAAATATTATTATTGTTATTGCACAAAAAGCTCTCATTTTGAATACATTATGAATGAAGCTTTCAAAAATAACATTCACGTAGAAACTTCATCTGCTTTTGACATCAATATTGTGGAGAATTTACTGGAAAACGGTAAAATCAACAAGAGCACTTATGTAATTTGTAATGGTTTCAAAAGAGACGAATACATTACCAATATTGCCAGATTAATCAATAATGGACATAAAAATACCATTCCAATTATTGATAATTATGAAGAATTAGATTTACTTCAGGCAGAAATTAAAGGGAAATTTAAAATTGGAATCCGTATTGCTGCCGAAGAAGAACCAAAGTTTGAGTTTTATACCTCCAGATTAGGTATAGGATATAAAAATATAGTTTCTTTTTACAAAAAACAAATTCAGGAAAATGATAAATTAGAGCTTAAAATGCTTCACTTCTTTATCAATACGGGAATCAATGATACCGCATATTATTGGAATGAGTTAGTAAAATGTATAAAAGTATATATTGCTCTTAAAAAGGAATGTCCAAGTCTTGATGGCTTAAATATTGGAGGCGGTTTCCCTATTAAAAACTCACTTGCTTTTGAATATGATTACCAATATATGATTGATGAGATTATCAATCAGATTAAAATTGCATGTGATGAAGCCGAAGTTGATGTTCCAAACATCTTTACAGAATTTGGATCCTTTACAGTTGGTGAAAGCGGTGGTGCTATCTATCAGATTTTATATCAAAAACAACAAAACGACAGAGAAAAATGGAATATGATTGACTCCTCTTTCATTACCACTTTGCCGGATACATGGGCTATAAACAAACGCTTTATCATGCTGGCGGTGAACCGTTGGAATGATACTTACGAGCGGGTTTTATTAGGAGGTTTGACTTGCGATAGTGACGATTATTACAATTCCGAACAAAATATGAACGCCATATATTTACCTAAATACAACAAAGAAAAGCCGTTGTATATTGGCTTCTTTAATACTGGTGCATATCAGGAAACTATAGGAGGGTACGGAGGTTTACACCACTGTTTGATTCCACAGCCTAAACATATTTTGATTGATCGTGACGAAAACGGAATTTTAGCAACTGAGGTTTTCTCAGAGCAACAAACTTCAGATGACGTATTAAAGATTTTAGGTTACACGAAAAAAATATAAAAAAAAAGCTTCAAATTAAGCAAATTAATATTGATAAAATTCTTAATTTGCAGGAAGATATGAAAGGTAAAATCTTTTAATTCAAAACAAAAAAACAAAAAAACAACAACGTAATGAAAGGACCAATCAGTCAGTTTATTGAAAAACATTATTTACACTTTAATTCTGCCTCACTTGTTGATGCTGCAAAAGCATACGAACAACAACTGGCTAATGGTGCTAAAATGATGGTAAGTATGGCTGGCGCAATGAGTACAGCAGAAATTGGTAAAATTTTTGCCGAAATAATCAGACAGGATAAAGTACAGATTATTTCATGTACCGGAGCTAATTTAGAAGAAGATATTATGAATTTAGTTGCGCATTCTCATTACGAGAGAGTGCCAAACTACCGTGATTTAACTCCGGAAGACGAATGGGCTTTGCTTGAAAGAGGATTGAATCGTGTTACTGACACCTGTATTCCTGAGCATGAAGCATTTCGTCGTTTACAAAAACACATTTATAAAATCTGGAAAGATGCTGATGATAAAGGAGAACGTTATTTTCCACATGAGTTCATGTATAAAATGTTATTATCCGGTGTTTTGGAAGAGTATTACGAAATTGACTTAAAAGACAGCTGGATGTACGCAGCAGCTGAGAAAAACTTGCCTATTATTGTTCCGGGATGGGAAGATAGTACTATGGGTAATATTTTTGCATCATACGTAATCAAAGGAGATTTGAAAGCATCTACCATGAAGTCAGGAATTGAATACATGACATTCCTTGCTGACTGGTATCCAAAAAATAGCACTAACGGAATTGGATTTTTCCAAATTGGTGGTGGTATTGCAGGAGATTTTCCAATTTGCGTGGTACCAATGTTGTATCAGGATATGGAAATGCATGATATTCCCTTTTGGAGTTATTTCTGCCAAATTTCAGATTCTACAACCAGCTATGGTTCGTATTCAGGAGCAGTTCCAAACGAGAAAATTACTTGGGGTAAATTAGATATTAAAACCCCTAAATTTATTATTGAGTCGGATGCCACAATTGTTGCTCCATTAATTTTTGCTTACTTATTAGATTTATAGGATATTTATGAAAAGAGTTATAGTAGACTACGCCAAACTTACCAACGAAATTTTAAACCTTTTGGTAGAAAAATTCCCTGATGGTTATGATGATTCGGATGTTATCCGTTTTAGAAATGCTAAAAACGAATTAATCGAAGCTGTTGAAGTTCGCACTGAAGATACTATTTATTTAGTGAAAATTAGTACTAAACTTGCTGACAGAATTGAAAATTATGATGAAGATGATGATATCGATCTTGATGTTGACACAATCGAACCAGTAAAAGGTCTTGATCTTGAAGACGATAGTGATGATGAAGATGAAGATGACAATCTTGACAAACCAGACGTTGATGGTGGAGATGATGACGATGATGACGAAGATAAAAATGATATTGCTGACGAAGATGACGACGAAGATGATGAAGATTAATTCATTTCAAAAATAAATTAAAGGAACTCTAAATCGGGTTCCTTTTTTTTATTAATCAAAACAGATTATGAAATCTGAAATCAATTAATTATAAGAAAAATATTATTTTTTTATATCTTTGCGAAAAATATAAGCCAAATGAACTCAGAAATTCTACATGCCAAACTAAAAGACAATTTTGGTTTTGAAAAATTCAGACCAAATCAGGAAAACATAATACAAACCATACTTTCCGGTCAGGACACGCTCGCTATTATGCCAACGGGAGGAGGGAAATCAATTTGTTTTCAGTTACCGGCTTTGGTTCTTCCGGGAATAACTATAGTAATCTCCCCATTAATTGCCTTGATGAAAGATCAGGTAGACAGTTTAAAAACGAATGGAATTTCAGCCTGTTATATCAATAGCAGCCAATCAAGCGAAGAACAGCAATTTTATATTGACAATTTAAAATCGAATAATTTTAAACTTGTTTATATAGCTCCGGAAAGTTTATCTTATCTCGATGTTGTATTTAACGAATTAACAATTAGTCTGATTGCAATTGATGAAGCACATTGTATTTCGTCATGGGGACATGATTTTCGTCCGGCTTATACAAATTTGGGATATTTAAAAAACCGCTTCCCTTCTACTCCAATACTAGCTTTGACTGCTACGGCAGATAAAGCAACACGTACAGATATTACAAAACAATTAAATTTAAAAAATTCCAAAACTTTTATTGCTTCATTTGATAGAAAAAATCTAAGTCTCGAAGTTCGTCCGGCGCTTGATCGTGTGAAACAAATTATTGATTTTGTAGAAAACAAACCCAATGAATCTGGTATCATTTATTGTTTAAGTCGTAAAACCACTGAAGAGCTTGCTGAAAAATTAAAGAAAAGTAGAATCACTGCAAAAGCATATCATGCAGGTTTAGACAATAAACTTCGTGCAAAAACACAAGATGAATTTATAAACGACGATTGTCAGGTAGTGTGTGCTACTATTGCGTTTGGAATGGGAATTGATAAGTCGAATGTGCGTTGGGTAATTCATTATAACTTACCAAAGAACATTGAAGGCTATTATCAGGAAATTGGTCGTTCCGGACGAGATGGTTTGCCTGCTGAAACTGTTTTATTTGAAAGTTATGCCGATGTGATCCAGCTCCAGAAATTTGCATCAGAAGGTTTAAACTCTGATGTACAGCTGGCAAAATTAGACCGAATGAAACAATACGCAGATGCTTTGAGCTGCAGAAGAAAAATCCTACTTTCGTATTTTGGCGAGTTGGTAACCGAGAATTGTGGCAATTGTGATATTTGTAAAAAACCTCCAGTTTTTTTTGACGGAACAATTTTGGCACAAAAAGCATTATCCGCTATTACACGCTTACAGGAATCTGAACCTTTGGCCGTAATTGTTGATTTTTTAAGAGGCTCAAAAAATGCTTACATCTACGAAAAAAATTATCAAAACCTAAAAACCTACGGAATTGGCTCTGACATATCCTGGTACGATTGGAATCAATATTTAATCCAGTTAATTAATTTGGGCTATTGTGAAATTGCATTTCATCAACACAATAAAATTTTACTGACTCCTTTTGCTAAAAAAGTATTGTTTGAAGGAGAAAAAGTAAAATTAACAACCGTGGTTAAAAAGGCAATTGATAAAAATGAAATCAAGGAAGCAAAAGAAAAAACTGCAAAAAATTCTCTTTTTGAAATACTTAGAAAATTACGCTACGAAATTGCTAAAGATGAAGAAGTCCCGGCATATGTCATTTTCAGTGATGCTGCTTTAAGACAAATGGAAGTTTTAAAACCAATAAGTGATGAAGAATTTCTGGCCATTGACGGTGTGGGTAAGGTAAAACTTGAAAAATATGGTTCGGAATTTATTGATGCGATTGTTTATTATGAAAAAGTAAAAAAAACGAATGCGAAAGTTAAAAAGGAAAGCAATACTTATAAAAACACTTTAGAACTTTTTGAAAACGGTTATACAATTGAAGAAATAGCTGCAAAAAGAAATTTAGGTCTTTCGACTGTTATTTCGCATTTGGCAAAATTATATTTAGATGGAATTGACATAGATGTTAGTCAGTTTATTTCTGATGAAGAAGTTATCCTATTGCAAAAAGCCCAAATAGAACTTGAAAGTCCAAACGCTTTAAAACCCTATTTTGATCATTTTGAAGAAAAAATGGGATATGACAAAATTCGTTTTGGTCTCGCTGTACTTGAAAAAAAGAAACAGTAAAAAAATTCCAAATTCCAATTTGAATATTTCAATTGGAATTTGAAATTTATGATTTTTTAGAATTTAAAGTTTAAATTCTACTTTAATGTCTTTGCATTTTTTACATTCTGATCTGTCAAAGCCAAATTCAAAACTTCACTCATTTCTTTTACATAATGAAATGTCAGCCCTTCTAAATATTCAGCTTTAATTTCATCAATATCACTTTTATTTTCGTGACATAAGATGATTTCCTTAATACCTGCTCTTTTTGCCGCTAAGATTTTTTCTTTTATTCCGCCTACAGGTAATACTTTTCCACGAAGTGTTATTTCGCCGGTCATTGCTACACTTTTCTTTACTTTCTTTTGAGTCAATAAAGAAACTAATGAAGTAAGCATTGCAATACCGGCACTTGGTCCGTCTTTTGGTGTTGCCCCTTCCGGAACATGTAAATGAATATTATATTTCTGAAACAATTCAATACCTAATCCTAATTTTTTAGCATTTGCTTTTATATATTCCAAAGCAATTGTAGCTGATTCTTTCATCACATTTCCAAGGTTTCCCGTAATAGTCAATGAGCCCTTTCCTTCTGAAATTAAAGATTCTATAAACAAAATATCTCCACCAACACTTGTCCAGGCCAAACCAGTTACTACTCCTGCAACATCATTATTTTCGTATTTGTCACGTTCTAATCTTGGTACGCCTAAAACAGTTATGATATCTTCATCAGTAACTTTTTTATTGTATTCCTCTTCCATTGCAACCGCTTTAGCTGCATTACGAATCACCTGAGCAATTTTAGTTTCTAAATTACGAACACCGGATTCGCGTGTGTAACCTTCAACAATTTTTTCTAATTGTTTTTTACCAATTGTCAAATCTTTCGAAGTTAATCCATGTGCTTCCAGCTGTTTTGGAAAAAGATGCCTTTTCGCAATTTCTACTTTTTCTTCAATAGTATAACCAGACATTTTAATGACTTCCATTCTGTCACGCAACGCCGGCTGAATTGCAGCCATATTATTTGAAGTAGCAATAAACATGACTTTAGATAAATCATAGCCCATTTCAAGAAAATTATCATAGAAAGAACTGTTTTGCTCCGGATCTAAAACTTCTAATAAAGCTGAAGATGGATCGCCGCTATTTCCGTTAGACAATTTATCAATTTCATCTAAAATAAAAACTGGATTTGAAGTTCCGGCTTTTTTCAAACTCTGAATAATTCGTCCAGGCATCGCACCTATATAGGTTTTTCTATGTCCACGAATTTCTGCTTCATCACGTAACCCGCCAAGGGAAATACGCACATATTCTCGTCCAAGGGCTTCAGCAACAGAACGGCCAATGGAAGTTTTACCAACACCCGGAGGTCCGGTTAAACAAATAATTGGCGATTTCATGTCGTTACGAAGTTTCAATACAGCCAAATGTTCGATCATTCTTTTCTTCACTTCTTCAAGCCCAAAATGATCTTTATCTAATATTTTCTGTGCATATTTTAAATCAAATTTATCTTTAGAATATTCACCCCAAGGCAATTCCAAGAATAACTCTAAATAATTACGCTGAATTCCAAAATCAGGAGATTGCGGATTCATTCTGCGAATTTTAGACAATTCTTTTTCAAAATGTTTTTGCGTTTTTTCATCCCATCTTTTGGTTTTCGCTTTCAATCCCATTTCGTCCATTTCTTGTTCCTGCGAAACACCTCCCAATTCTTCCTGAATGGTTTTCATTTGCTGATGAAGAAAATACTCGCGCTGTTGCTGGTCCAGATCAAAACGAACTTTTGACTGAATATCATTCTTCAATTCTAGTTTTTGAAGTTCAACATTCATATAACGCAATGTTTCCAATGCTCTTTCTTTTAGTCCGTTTATTGATAACAAACCTTGTTTTTCTTTTACGGCTAAATTCATATTAGAAGAAACAAAATTGATCAAAAACGACTGGCTTTCAATATTTTTAATTGCAAACGTCGCTTCTGACGGAATATTTGGACTTTCTTTAATTATCTGAATAGCCAGTTCTTTTACAGAATCTAAAATAGCCGTAAATTCAGTATCATTCTCATCAGGTCGTTCTTCAGAAACCTCTTTAATACTTGCAGTAATATATGGTTCTTCTAAAATAACTTCATCAATTTCAAAACGTTTTTTTCCTTGTAAAATAACCGTTACATTTCCGTCAGGCATTTTTAAAACGCGAAGAATTCTCGCAACGGTTCCTATTTTATGAATATCATTTTTTGACGGATCTTCGTCTTCTTCATTAATCTGAGAAACTACTCCTATGATTTTTCCTCCGGCATTCGCATCGTTTATTAATTTTATTGATTTATCCCTTCCGGCAGAAATCGGAATAACAACACCCGGAAATAAAACAGTATTGCGTACAGGTAAAATTGGTAGCGAAATTGGAAGTTCTTCATTGTTCATTTCCTCTTCGTCTTCGGGAGTTAATAATGGAATTAATTCTGCTTCTGAATCAAATTCCTGAAGTGACAGATTGTCAATAGTGAGTATTTTATGGTTTGACATAATAATATATAAGTCGTTTTGTCATTAAAAGGTTTGTTCTAATCTCAAATACCAACTGCTAAAGCTATGTTTTAAATAAAATCAGGCTAAAGATTGTCTTTGAAAGTTAGGCCATAAAAATAGACAATCATTATGCCAAAAACAAAGACATTTGTTTTGAATTTTTATTTTAAAGAGTTCTTCATATAAGGATGACGGGCATTTTAAAAAAAATACAATTAATTTTATCCAAAGTGTAACAAACCTAAAAAATCAAAGTCATTATAATAAATCAACAATCAATACTTGAACACAACCAATCAATATATCGAAGAGTTAATCAAACTTTGTAAAGAGAACAATCAAAAAGCACAATTTGAAGTTTACAATCGATACTGTAAAGCTATGTATAATGTAGCTTACAGAATTGTGAAAGACGAACATTTTGCACAAGACGTCATGCAGGAAGGTTTTTTGAAAGCTTTTATAAAAATTAACGATTACAAACAGGAAGTTGCGTTTGGAGCATGGCTGAAAAAAATCATCATTAATTATAGTATTGATTTTTACAAAAAAAATAATGCTTTTCAGATGGAAGACCTGAACAAAACACTTTATAAAATTGAAGAAAACGATACTTTTTTTTCTGAAAATATCGATTTAAATTCACTCAAAGTAAAACAGGTTTTAGAGATTATTTCAGGTTTAAAAGACAATTACCGAATGGTCTTGACTCTCTTTTATATTGAAGGTTATGATCAGGAAGAGATTAGTGAAATCTTAAATATCAGTTATGCCAATTGCAGAACTACATTAAGCAGAGCTAAGGAAAATTTGAGAAAAAAATTGGAGGACATATGAAATCACCACTTAAAACAATTTTATGTCAACAAAAACAAACAAAGACGCGATACCTATATCACCTCAAAAATGAAAATTTGGATTTATGAAAAAGGAAAAGGAAAATTTAGATAATTTATTAAAAAAATTTGAGAATCAGTGGGATGTTCACGAAATAAATCCTGACCATCAGATTGTTTTCTTCAATAAATTAAACAAAAAAAATACAAAGAAAAATAATTATACAACTTGGGCCATTGCTGCTTCGATAGCAATATTGTTAGGAATATCTGTTTTTTACAATAATAGCAAAAAACCTAAGGAATTCAAATTTGCATCAAAAGAAACCAAGAGAACAGATTCTATTTTCAGTATTTTGATTGATAATGAACTGATTAAATTAAAAGATAAAACTTCTCCCGAAAATGAACAAATAATAAATGATGCCTTAAAACAAATGAAAATTTTTGATGCCGATTATGAAAAAATATTAAAAGAAGTTCAAAAAAATGGTGAAAACAAGCAAATCATTTATGCTATGATCAGCAACTTGCAAACCAGAATATCATTTTTGCAAACTGTTTTACAACACATTGAAGAAAATGAAAATCTAAAAAAAACAACTTATGAAAAAATATTATAACACACTGATTATTTTTATTTTGATTCCTTTTTTAGGATTTTCAAATGATGATACTCTAATTTCAAAACAAAAAAGTATCAAAAAAACCTACCTTGTTAATTCGAACGCAGGAATTGATATTGACAATAAATACGGAAATATCTCAGTATCAACCTGGAATGAAGACAAAATTGACCTTGACATTACTATAAAAGTGACCGGTGGAAATGAAAACTGGGTAAACGAAAAACTGAATAATATTGATGTTGATATAACTGCTCTCAAATCAATGGTTACCGCAATTACCAAAATTGGAAATTCGTCTTTAAAAAGCAAAGGAAGCAGTAATATCTTTGAAATTAATTATGTAATTAAAATTCCGAAAAACGGAACCGTAAAACTAAACAACAAATATGGAAATATTTCAATCCTTAGTTTAGAATCAATAACTGATATTAGCTGTAAGTATGGTAAAGTGATCCTTGGAAAACTTAACAGCTCCAACAATCGCATTCACATAGAGTATTGCCAAAATTCTACTATAGATTATATAAAAACCGGAACAATTGAAGCCCGATATTCAGACTTAAAAATAAATGACTCCGGAAATTTGAATTTAGATACAAATTACACAGACTTGACTATTTCTGATGGACAAAATATTAAATACAATTGTAATTACGGCAGCTTTAAATTTCAAAAGATAAACTCCTTTTCAGGATCCGGCAATTACCTTACAATCAATATCGCCGAAATTTCAAATAATCTAAATATAGATACAAATTACAGTAAAGTAAATATTTCAACTATAACCCAAGGTGCAAATAATGTCAATATTAATTCTGGTTATTCTGATATTTCCTTAGGATATGATGCAAATTATACATTTGATTTTGATATTAACACCAAATACGGAAACATTAAAAGTGATAATTCTTTAGAAATTTTAGTAACCGAAAATAAAACAACAACAAAAAAAATAAGTGGATACTACAAGAAAAAGGGTCAAAATAAAGTTGCTGTTAATTCTAATTATGGCAATATAGCATTAATCAAAAAACAATAATTTTCAGAATTGTCTTTTCAAACAATTATAAGCATCGGTATGCAGATATGCATATACCGATGTTTTTTTTGCATTTACAGGAAAAAATATAGCTTTATTAGTTTTCATAAGCTCCTATTAACACTCTTTGTCATTCCTTTAAAAATTACTATTTTTGCACTCTAAATTTTTATGTGATGCCGAAAAGAAAATATAAAATAGCCGTTGTTCAGTTAAACCTTAATGACGTTGCAGAAAATAATCTTAAAAAATGTATCAGTTGGGTAAAAGATGCCGCAAACAAAGGGGCAGAAGTTATTTTATTACCTGAATTATATAGCAGCCATTATTTTTGCCAAAGCGAAGATGTAGATAATTTTGCAATAGCAGAACCACTTTATAGCACATCATTTATTGCTTTTAGCGAATTGGCCAAAGAATTAGGAGTTGTTATTATTGTTCCTTTCTTTGAAAAAAGAATGGCAGGAATTTATCACAACAGTGCCTATATTATTGATACTGATGGAACAGAAGCAGGTTTATACCGCAAAATGCATATTCCCGATGATCCTCATTTTTACGAAAAATTCTATTTTACCCCTGGTGATTTAGGTTTTCAGGCAATTAAAACTAAAAAAGGAACAGTTGGAACTTTAATTTGCTGGGATCAATGGTATCCTGAAGCTGCTCGTATTACTGCTTTAAAAGGAGCAGAAGTCTTATTTTACCCTACAGCTATTGGATGGCATCCAAAAGAAAAAGAACAATATGGAGAAAACCAATATGGTGCATGGATGAATGTTATGAAAGGGCATGCCGTTGCAAATGGTGTTTTTGTTGCTGCTGCAAACAGAATCGGTTTAGAGCAATATATTGAAGGGACTGACGGAATTCAATTTTGGGGAGCTTCATTTATCGCTGGCCCTCAAGGGGAAATTTTAGCGCAAGCTTCTCATGATCAGGAAGAAATTTTAATAGCCGAAGTTGACTTAGATCTTCAGGAAAATGTTCGTCAGAACTGGCCATTTTTCAGAGACAGAAGAATTGATGCTTTTGGAGATATTACAAAAAGAGCAATTGACTAAATTTAGTTGATTAAAAAAAAGGCTGTTTCAAATATTTGAGGGCACTGAAAAACACCTCTTATTTTGATTGGGATTGTTTTTAGAGAATTAAAAAAACGCTTGTAACAGGATTTTTTAACCCGTTGCAAGCGTTTTTCGCTTTATAACTGTTTTTTATTTGAAGCTAGTATGAGTCTATTTTTGACTTATATAAGGTCGTTTTGAATAATGCACCATTTGGCTTTTAATTTCTTATATGAATTTCAGTATTCTTTTTAAATTGACTGTAAAAATAGTCATTGCTCCTTGCATTTGCATATTGGCAATGCCGTACGATATTAGCCTATCATAGCCGTGTATCTTTTTTAACTCACTATTTTTAGCCTCTATTTTGTATCGATGTTTTGCTTTTTCTTTGTAATATTCTGTTTCCTGAAAGGCGATTTGTTCTTGGTGTAAGTCTGATTTTATCGTTACAGCATAGTTTTTTGTCTTTGCCCCTTCTTTGTAGCATCCCTCTTTTAAAGAACAAGACTTGCATTTTTCAACATCAAAATAATAGGTGTGTGATTGATTTTTCCAACATTTTTTTTGCCCTGTTTAGCTTTTCGTATAGCCATATGCCCCGCAGGACAAACAATTCTATCGGCATCTTTATTGTATTCAAATCTATCTTCTTCTTTTCTAGTTCCTTGTGCTACCGAAACATTTAATCTAGCTACAACTCTAATATTTTGCCCGGTTGCTGGCTGGAGATTTTTTGTTCCTGTATAAGCTCCATCGCCAATAATGGTATCTACATCCATTCCGTTTTCTTGGCTAATCTCTAAGAGTTTCGGTAACTCTGGACCAACTCCTTTGTTCCTGAGGTTATTATAGCTGCTGTGATAATTCGTTCTTCTGTCATCGCTAGATGAGTCTTATATCCAAAGAAAGAGCTATCAGCAGATTTATGACCTGTTTTAGCATCTGTATCTTTTGATAAAGTAAATTTTTCCTGAGTATCTTCTATTGCTTCTTTTAGTAAGTTTAATTTTTCTTTCACAGCAGGTATAGAACTTAAAGATTGTTCTTTTTCTATACGCTTCTCTAACTCTTTGCAATAGTCCAATTCTTTTTCTAATTCATAGATATCGTTGTTCTTTGGCATATTCTCTTTGAATCGATCATCAAATAAATATACCGTTTTTAGTAGTAGTTTAGAACGTTCTCTTAATACATCAATTGCTAAAAATGGATTGGATCTCGATAAAGTATGCGTGGCATCAACTATGATAGATTTAGATCTGATGATTCACTTTTAAATAACTATAGATACAGTTTTTCCAATGAGAAGATTTAATAAGTCTGTGTCCTTAAGACGAAGTTTACGAAATTTTGTCAAGGAACTTGGATCGATGACGCCTTCTTCTTGACTCATTTCTAAGAAATATTTAAAAGACATATCAAAACGCGAACGATCAACTACATCAACATCAGATACATTATATATTGTTTTTAAAAGTAAGTACTTAAACATACGAACTGGGCTTTCTGCTTTGCGACCGTTATTTGTACAGTATTTATCTAACAACTCCTCGTAAATGAATGAAAAATCTATTAGTTCGTTGATTTTTCTAAGTAGATTATCCTGTGGAACGATTAAATCATATAATGAAGAATATGGACTAAACTGAATTTGCTGCTGCTGAATTAACATTTAAAAGGCCTTATGATTACACCCAAAAGATACAAAAAAAGGAGCAGAAAACTTTTAGCTTCTACTCCTTTTAATTAACAATCATTCCTAAAAAAGGACTTTATCAGTGCCCTCTTTAATAGTAACGGGATTTTTTAGTATTATTTTGAGTTTTTATTTCACTTGGAAAGAAACTCTTCTCACAATTTGACGTGCTTCTTTTGAATTTTTATTTACAGAAGCATCTTCACCATTTGCAATTACATTTAATCTTGAAGCATCAATTCCTGCATTTATTGCCACCTGTTTCACAGCTTCAGCTCTTTTTCTCGATAGCTCTACATTATAACTTGAACTTCCAATTTCGTCAGCGTAACCTACTACATCTGCAGATTTGCTAGGATTGTTTTTCAAATATTTAACTAAGAAATCAATACCAGATAATGAAGCAGTAGTTGGTTTTGAAGAGTTGAAATCAAAGTAAACATTTACATATCCATCGTTGATTAATTGCTCTACAGTACTATTTGTTGAAACACTATCACTTTTTACTCCATAAGTTTTTTCTAAGTAACTTTCTAATTCATCCGGAACGCCATTTTGGTTATTATCAATTGATTGTCCTTTTGTATTTACTGCAACACCTGCAATTGAGTTTGGTTCTAAATCATACAAATCAGCTACACCATCTTTATCAGAATCTAAAAGACCTGTTTCTATCATTCCAACTCTTTTTTCTAAACTGTCATATTTATCTCCTTCACTAACCCAGTCAGCATGTTTTTCATTTTTACCAAGATAAAATGTTAAACCAATTGATGTATTAATTAAAATTCCGTCAAACCCTCTTGTCGTTAAAGGTGTCATTCCATCAAAATTTTCATTTTGCTTAATATTTACTAACCCAGTTAAATCAGCTGTTAAAGCTACACGATTTCCTAATCTTACCTGGCCAGTAATACCCATTATTCCATTACCCATGTAATCTTCTCCATCAAAACCATTTTTAGAAGTTAGTTGTGAAACTCCAAATCCACCATGAACTAACAAACCAAATGTATTGGTCCAGGTCTCAAAATTTAAAGCTCTACTAAGATTTATAACTCCTTGTAAATCAAGCCTCATATAGCGGCTATCAAAATCCGGAGAATTGCTACCCTCGGTTAATTGATCATAACCATAATCTAATTTTAAACCAAATTTAGGGTTAAACATATAACGCACTCCTAAATCTCCATGCCAAGCACCCAAAGGTTCTGTAGCATAGTTAGCGCCCATTGCTCTAACGGGCTTGTTTAAACCACCATTCAATTCGATGGACCATTTGTTATAAGCAGAATTTTCAATAGAGGACTCAACAGAAGTCGTTGCCATATTTTGAGCATTTGCTGCAAATGTTAATAATAAAAGTGTTAAGGAAGTTAATTTCTTTTTCATAATATCTAAGTGTTTTAAATTTAACATTTTTTGAAGTTTACCATTGTGAGTTTTATTTAAAAACTCAGAACAAACTTATAATAATGATACAAAAAAAGCATTCTATTCATTTTTGTAATTTTTACATAATTCCCATACATATAGGTATAATGGGAATTAAATGAATTTTTGCCTTTTTTAAAACAACTTGGGGCGATACTAAAAATAATTATTAATGATGATTTTTTTTGTTTTACACCTTAAATTCTATTCAGAAAAAGCACTATATTTCTATAGTGTACTTTATCTAACAGATTAAAAGCTTAACATGAAATCACAAAATTTCTATCAAAAAATAGTTATATTAATTATAGTAAAATTAATGTTTTTTTTTAAAAATCATATTTTTTTTGTAAAAATTTTCATCATTAAGTTAATAAAATCTTAGTAAAAAAGTCAAAATCAATAATTATCTACAATTTTTTTTATTATAACATGCTTTTTATTAAACAATTACCTTTAGAATTATAGAGATTAACTCTGATTTTTTTTATACAGTTTCATAATTAAAAATGAATAATTTATCTTTACAAACATTAATTTAGAACTTTTTTATGTCAACAAATAAGAGAAGATTTCCAGCAGAATGGGAAAAACAACAAGGAATTGTATTATGTTTTCCCCATAATGGTAATGATTGGCCGGGAAAATATGAAGCTGTACAATGGGCTTTTGTAGAATTTATTAAAAAAGTAGCTACTTATGAAACCGTTTTTTTAGTAGTAGCCGATGGAAAACTAAAAGAAAAAGTATACGAAATATTAGAAAGAGCACATGTTAATATTTTGAATATTTCTTTTGTAATTCATAAAACAAATAGAAGCTGGATGCGTGATTCGGGACCAATTATTGTGAAAAATGGTTCAAAAAGAGAAGCTTTGAATTTTAATTTTAACGGTTGGGCAAAGTATAAAAATTTCCAACTCGACAAAGTTGTTCCGGCTAAAATTGCTGAATTCATAGACATTCCATTAACTCAGGTTATATATAAAGGAAAACCGGTAATTGTTGAAGGAGGTGCTATTGATGTAAACGGAAGAGGAACTTTACTAACTTCTGAAGAATGCTTAATGCATCCAACAATACAGGTACGAAATCCCGGTTTTACCAAAGAAGATTATGAATCAGTTTTTAAAGAATATCTAGGAGTTACCAATGTAATTTGGTTAGGAGACGGAATTGAAGGCGATGATACTCACGGACACATAGACGATTTGTGCCGTTTTGTAAATGAAGATACTATAGTTACGATTATTGAAACAGATAAAAACGATTCAAACTACAAACCATTACAAGACAATTTAAAACGTTTGCAAAATTCAAAATTGGAAGACGGAAAATCTCCAATTATTGTAGCATTACCTATGCCAAAACGAGTAGATTTTGAGGAATTAAGATTACCTGCAAGTTATGCTAATTTCTTAATCTTGAACAAATGTGTTTTAGTTCCTACTTTTAATGACAGCAATGATCGTGTAGCATTAAATATACTTTCTGAATGTTTCCCTGATCGGGAGGTTATCGGTATAAGCTGTATCGATTTCATATGGGGATTCGGAACTTTGCATTGCCTGAGCCAGCAGATTCCTGAATAGTTTCAGTAAAATAATCTCGTAAGTGAAAAGTTATATTTTTTAAATTTTTGGGGTTAAATTTTGACTACTCGAATTTGCAAATTTATTTATAAAAAAGCTTGTATTTAGAAATACAAGCTTTTTTATAAATAATTAATATACTTTATTTTCTCTTCATTTCCTCACAAAAGGGGGTAATAATTGGCTTGAAACTTCTCCAAAACCGATACGTATTTCCTTAGTTTCGCAGAAACCTCTTATAATTACTGTATCATTATCTTCGATAAATTTACGTTCACTTCCATCTCTTAGTTTTAATGGACTTTTTCCTCCCCAAGTTAGTTCTAACATCGAACCAAAACTATCTGGAGTAGGACCAGAAATTGTTCCAGAACCCATCATATCACCAGAATTTACACGACATCCATTAGAGGTGTGATGTGCTAATTGCTGACTCATATTCCAATATAAATATTTGAAATTTGATTTAGAAATTATCGTTTCTTCTTTATTTTCAGGTTTTAGTGACACTTCTAAATGAATATCGAACGTCTTTTTCCCTTTGGTTTGTAAATAAGGAAGTGGTGAAGGATCTTGCTTAGGACCTTTTGTTCTAAAAGGTTCCAAAGCATCCATAGTTACAATCCACGGAGAAATTGATGTGGCAAAGCTTTTTGCTAAAAATGGTCCAAGAGGAACATATTCCCACTTTTGGATATCGCGGGCACTCCAGTCATTCAATAAAACCATTCCGAAAATATAATCTTCAGCTTCGTAAGTTGCGATATTTTCGCCCATTACATTTACATCGGTCGTAATAAAAGCAGTTTCTAATTCAAAATCTACCAAACGCGAAGTGCCAAAAACAGGTGTCTTTTCACCATTTGGCAAAGTTTGTCCCATTGGCCTGTGTACGGGAATTCCAGACGGAACTATAGTAGAACTTCTTCCATGGTACCCAACCGGAATGTGTAACCAGTTTGGCAGCAAAGCATTTTCAGGATCGCGAAACATTTTACCAACGTTTGTGGCATGCTCTTTACTCGAATAAAAATCTGTATAATCACCAATTAAAACGGGCAATTGCATCTCGACATCATCAATATTAAAAATAACAATATCGCGTTCTTTTGTAGAATCTCGAAGTTTTGAATTTGTTGCGTCAAAAATATCAGCGATACGATTACGAACTAAACGCCATGTTTTTTTTCCATCAGAAATAAAATCATTTAGCGTATCCTGCATAAACATATCATCAGTTAAATCTATTCCTTCAAAATAGTTTAATTGTTGTAAAGCTCCTAAATCTATAGCGAAATCACCAATTCTTGTTCCTACAGTAACGACATTTTCTTTGGTAAGAAATACACCGAAAGGAATATTTTGAATAGGAAAATCACTATTCTCTGGTACTTCTAACCATGATTTTCTTTTAGTATCGTTGGCGGTTATTGGCATGTGAATGTTAATTATTTGTTGAAAAAATCTATGTCAAATATATCATAATCTAACAGTTTCACAAACGTTTTTTTGTATTTTTGCAGGAAATTAACGAAAAACGAAAAAATGCAACGCGACGAACAAATTTTTGACCTTATACTAGAGGAACAAGACAGACAAATTCACGGATTAGAATTAATTGCTTCAGAAAACTTCGTAAGTGATGAAGTTATGGAAGCAGCTGGTTCTGTTTTAACTAATAAATACGCTGAGGGATATCCTGGCAAAAGATACTACGGCGGTTGTGAAGTAGTTGACGTTATTGAACAAATTGCAAT
Organism: Flavobacterium sp. W22_SRS_FK3; assembly: GCF_052113665.1. Taxonomy (NCBI): domain Bacteria; kingdom Pseudomonadati; phylum Bacteroidota; class Flavobacteriia; order Flavobacteriales; family Flavobacteriaceae; genus Flavobacterium; species Flavobacterium sp. W22_SRS_FK3. The sequence goes on from NZ_JBGQOF010000005.1 coordinate 230,733, forward strand.
TGACAGAGCCAAGGAATTATTTGGTGCTGAATATGCAAACGTGCAGCCTCACTCAGGTTCTCAGGCAAATGCTTCTGTGTATCATGCTTGTTTACAGCCAGGTGATAAAATATTAGGCTTTGACTTATCTCACGGTGGTCACTTGACTCACGGATCTCCTGTGAATTTTTCAGGACGTGTTTATGTACCTGTTTTTTACGGAGTAGATAAAGAAACTGGAAGATTAGATTATGATAAAATTCAGGAAATCGCCACTAAAGAAAAGCCGAAATTAATTATCGCAGGGGCTTCGGCTTATTCTCGTGATATGGATTTTGCACGTTTTAGGGAAATTGCTGACAGCGTTGGTGCTATCTTATTTGCTGATATTTCTCACCCTGCAGGGCTTATTGCTAAAGGATTATTGAATGATCCTATTCCACATTGTCATATTGTTTCTACAACAACTCACAAAACATTACGCGGACCACGTGGCGGTTTGATTTTGATGGGGAAAGATTTCCCTAATCCAATGGGGTTAACTACTCCAAAAGGAGAAATCAGAATGATGTCATCTTTATTAGACTTAGCTGTTTTTCCAGGAAATCAAGGTGGACCTTTAATGCATATTATTGCTGCTAAAGCAGTTGCTTTTGGTGAAGCATTAAAAGATGAGTTCTTTACTTATGCGATGCAATTACAAAAAAATGCAAATGCAATGGCAGATGCTTTCGTAAAAAGGGGATACAACATTATTTCTGGAGGAACTGATAATCACATGATGCTGATTGACTTAAGAAATAAAAATATTTCTGGAAAAGATGCTGAAAATGCATTGGTAAAAGCTGAAATCACGGTAAATAAAAACATGGTTCCATTTGATGATAAATCACCATTTGTAACTTCAGGAATTCGTGTTGGGACAGCCGCTATCACGACTCGTGGTTTAGTTGAAGAAGATATGGAAACGATTGTTGCCTTAATTGATAGAGTTTTGACAGATCATACTAACGAAGCCGTTATTGAAGAAGTAGCTAACGAAGTAGATGAAATGATGAGCGAAAGACCAATTTTCGTTTACTAAATATTAGTCATAAAGTCTTAAAGTCGAAGGTCGAAAGTCTTTAATGGAATGTAAATTTCTATTTAAGTTTTGATTTTCGACTTTTTTGACTTTCTAACTTTAAGACTTATAAAATGGGTGTACTAAGATTACAATTGCCAACTGACCCAAGATGGGTAAATATAGTTGAAAAAAACATTGAAGAAATCCTTACCGACCATGCTTGGTGCGAACAAAAAGCAGCAACAAATGCGATTACTATTATTACCAATAATTCGGAACATCAGGATTTAGTGAAAGATTTATTGGCTTTGGCCAAAGAAGAAATCGATCATTTTGAACAGGTTCATAATATCATCATCAAACGTGGATTGAAATTAGGCCGTGAACGCAAGGATGATTATGTAAATGAATTATACCAATATATGAAGAAAAGCGGTGATGGAAGCCGTGTTTCTGGTTTGGTCGAAAGATTACTTTTCTCAGCCATGATCGAAGCCAGAAGCTGTGAACGTTTCAAAGTTTTATCCGAAAATATTCAGGACGAAGAATTGGCTGCTTTTTACAGAGAATTGATGGAAAGCGAAGCCGGACATTACACCACTTTTATAACATACGCAAGAAAATACGGAGTTGGAATTGATGTTGAAAAACGTTGGAGAGAATGGCTAGCTTTTGAAGAATCAATCATTAAAAACTACGGTAAAGGCGAAACAATTCACGGATAATTTTTTCTTAATTCTGTAAAAAACTAATGATAAAATTAATTGATTTGCTAATTAAAAATGAAGCAGTTAAAAATATTTATTATTATTTTTTCTTCACTTTGACAACGTAAATAATTACAACTGAAATTTTAATTTTATACTATTTTTAATACTTTTTAAGTTCTAGAACTTTAAATTGCATTAAAATTAAAGTCAATTATGGATAAGATAAAAATACTTTGGGTCGATGATGAAATCGATCTTTTAAAGCCACATATACTGTTTTTAGAGAAAAAAAACTACGCAGTTACTACCTGCAATAACGGATTGGATGCGATTGGATTATTTGAAGAAGAAAACTTTGATATTGTTTTCTTGGATGAAAATATGCCCGGAATGAGCGGCTTGGAAACACTTTCTGAAATGAAGGAAAAAAAATCTGCAACTCCGATGATTATGATTACCAAAAGTGAAGAGGAATATATCATGGAAGAAGCAATTGGTTCTAAAATTGCCGATTACCTGATAAAACCTGTCAATCCAAATCAGATTTTGTTGAGTTTAAAGAAAAACCTGGACCACTCCAGATTAATTTCTGAAAAAACAACTTTAGATTATCAAAAGGAATTCAGAAAAATCTCAATGGAATTAGCTATGGTCAATTCTTTTGAAGATTGGGTTGAATTATACAAAAAATTAATATTCTGGGAATTAGAACTTGAAAATATTAACGATCAAGCCATGGTCGAAATTTTGGAATCACAAAAAGTTGAAGCTAATTCACAGTTCGGAAAGTATATCGAACGAAACTACGAAGACTGGTTTGTACCAAAAGCAGACAAACCCATTCAATCCCACAATCTATTTAAAGAATTAGTCGTTCCGGAAATTAAAAAGAAAGACAAACCTATTTTATTTGTAGTAATTGATAATCTACGTTATGACCAGTGGAAATCTTTTGAAACTGTAGTATCCAATTATTATAAATTAGAAAAAGAAGTTCCTTATTTTTCAATACTTCCAACAGCAACACAATATGCCAGAAATGCCATTTTCTCTGGTTTATTGCCAATTGAAATGGAAAAACAATTTCCTCAATATTGGAAGAATGATGTTGAAGATGGAGGGAAAAATCTTTTTGAAGCAGAGTTCCTTAGTGCGCAATTGAAACGTCTGGGTTTGAATTTAAAAGAAGATTATTTTAAAATCACCAATTATTCAAGCGGTAAAAAGCTGGCAGAGAACTTTAAAGCTTTAAAAGGAAATGATCTGGTAACTGTTGTGTACAATTTTGTCGATATGTTGTCACATGCCAAAACTGAAATGGATGTTGTAAAAGAACTTGCTTCTGATGACAAAGCTTATCGTTCGCTGACTTTGAGCTGGTTCAAAAATTCACCATTGCTTGAAATAATTCAACAGGCACAACTTTTAGGATTCAAATTAATCCTGACAACAGATCACGGAACCATAAATGTAAAAAACCCTTCAAAAGTGGTTGGAGACAAGAACACAAGTTTAAACTTACGTTATAAAACCGGTCGTAGTTTAACATACGAACAAAAAGACGTCTACGTTGTAAAAGAGCCTAAAACAATAGGTTTGCCGGCGATAAACATGAGCAGTTCGTTTATTTTTGCTAAAAATGATTTGTTTTTAGCTTACGTGAACAACTATAATCATTATGTGAGTTATTACAAAAATACCTATCAACATGGCGGAATTTCGCTTGAAGAAATGATTATTCCGTTTTTGGTGTTTAATCCAAAATAAAAATACAGTTTTCAATCCCGGTTTTCAATAGGAATTTCGGGACTGATTTTTAAATTAAAGAAATACAAACAATGAATATCGTTTTTTCATTAGATCAAATTCAGGAAGTAGCAGCACAAATAATTGCTCAAAATCCAAAAAAGATCATTCTTTTTAACGGAGAAATGGGTGTTGGAAAAACTACTCTTATTAAACAATTATGCAAAACTTTAGGGGTTAAAGACACCACAAGCAGTCCCACTTTTTCTTTAGTTAATGAATATTACACTTCAAACAATCAAATCGTTTATCATTTTGATTTTTACAGATTAAATAAAGAAACAGAAGCGCTGGATATGGGCGTTGATGATTATTTATATTCCGGAAATTGGTGTTTTATCGAATGGTCTGAAAAAATTGAGAATCTGCTTCCGGAAGAAACTTCAACAATCAATATTGTGTTATTGACAGACAGGAAAAGAGAATTGGAACTGTTTTAATTCCGCAGACATTCACTAAGTTTTTCACAGAGACACTCAAAAAAATATTCTAATAAAAACTTTGTGAATCTTTGTGAAAAACTTCGTGAATCTCCGTGAAAGTAATAATATATTTATAATGAATACCCAAAATAGCGTACAAATAATCCCTTTTTCATCAGATCTAAAAGAACCTATCAAAACTTTAAATATTGAATGGCTTAATAAATATTTCAGAGTTGAAGAAAAAGACGATTTAATGCTTTCAAATCCACAAGAGGAAATTATAGATAAAGGCGGAATGATTTTTTATGCAAAATGTAATAATGAAATTCTCGGAACAGCTTCTTTAATGAAAATTGATGATATTACTTTTGAATTGAGCAAAATGGCTGTATCAGATAAAGCTCAGGGAATTGGAATTGGAAATAAATTATTGCTGCATTGTTTGGCTGTCGCCGAAGAAAAAGACATCAAAAAGCTAGTTTTATATTCGAATAGAATTCTTCTTCCGGCGATTCATTTATATGAAAAATTTGGTTTTATAGAAGTCCCATTAGGAAATGTAAGTTATAAAAGAGCCAACATCAAAATGGAAAAAACAATCTGTTAATATTGACTTATAGTATTAGCAGAATATTTGCACTAATTTTAAAACTTTTTACGTAATTTGTACTCTTAATTTTTTGCTTAACCCATGTCTATAACCCTAACTCCGTTTACAAAACAGCAATTGTTGCCACAAGAAGAAAAGCTTGAAGTTGGCCGACATAAAAGAGAACTTTTCATAGGTATTCCGAAAGAAACAAGTTATCAGGAACGTCGTATTTGCCTAACCCCTGACGCGGTTAATTCGTTGACATACGCAGGACATCGTGTTATGATTGAATCAGGAGCGGGAGAAAGCTCCAGTTATTCAGATAAGGAATATAGTGATGCGGGAGCAGAGGTTACGAAAGACACTAAAAAAGTTTTTGGCTGTCCTTTATTACTGAAAGTTGAACCTCCTACTTTGGCAGAAATTAAAATGATTAATCCTGAAACGATAATTATATCTGCCATACAGTTAAAAACTAAAAAGAAAGCTTATTTTGAAGCTTTGGCACAAAAAAAAATAACTGCACTTGCCTTTGAATATATTAAAGACGAAGACGGCTCTTATCCAGCAGTGAAATCATTAAGTGAAATTGCAGGAACAGCGTCTATACTTATCGCAGCAGAACTGATGATTACTGACGAATTTGGAAAAGGGTTGTTGTTTGGAAATATTACAGGTGTCCCTCCTACTGATGTTGTTATTTTAGGTGCCGGAACTGTAGGTGAATTTGCTGCAAAAACTGCTATTGGACTTGGAGCAAATGTAAAAGTCTTTGATAATTCGATTACCAAATTACGCCGTTTACAAAATAACTTGAATCAACGTATTTTTACTTCTACAATTCAGCAAAAAGCGTTACTTAAAGCTTTAAGACGTTGTGACGTAGCCATAGGTGCCATGCGAGGCAAAGAACGCTGTCCGATTGTTGTAACTGAAACTATGGTCGAGCATATGAAAAAAGGCGCTGTAATAGTTGATGTTAGTATTGATACCGGAGGTTGTTTTGAAACCTCAGAAGTTACAACACACGAAAAACCAACTTTCATAAAAAGTAATGTTTTACATTATTGTGTACCAAATATTCCTTCCAGATATTCAAAAACAGCTTCACTTTCAATAAGCAATATAATTACTCCTTACCTTCTTCAGATAGCTGAAGATGGCGGTTTGGAAAGTGCCATCAGATGTAATAAAGGCTTAAAAAACGGAATCTATTTGTACCACGGAATCCTGACCAACAAAGCAATTGGTGAATGGTTTGATTTACCTGACAGCGACATTAATTTACTTGTTTTTTAAAGCAAGTTTAGCTTACCTTTGCAAAAAATTTAATTCATGAAGTTCGTACATCGTTTTGCTTATTATTTGATTGGTTTAGTTATGGGATGCTTTTTTGTAGCACTCGTTTTTAGTGGAAAAGATACTCGCTGCAACTACTTTCCGAATGCCAGAGTTTTGAATAGCTTAAGAACCAAGCCATTTCAATATTCGGATAAAGCAATTCAAACGCTGAACGAAAAATGGGTTGACACTGCTGATATTAAAAACACACTGCAATTTGGAGATGTCGATTTTGATCAAAGTAATGTTCCTTACAAAAAAGGAAAATTATATATCATCGAAGGAAAAACGGTAAAAAATCAGGAGATTATCCTTAAAGTAACCAACTACGAAAACAAAGCTGTTTTAGAGGAAATCATTAAAAAATAATCAAATAAGAATATAATTTAAGGATAGCAAACACTATCCTTTTTTTATGCCTTAAATTTTATAATGAAAACTAAAGCCCTAGCCCTGATGAGAACGGCATCCTTTTGTGGCGGGGTTCGCTACAAAAGATACAGTGGACAGCAGGAACAGCTTCTAATTCTAAACAAAAAAAGGTTCAACCGTAAAGCTGAACCTTTTTCTATGTGATTAATAACTATTATTTTTTATAATATTTTCGATATTTAGGGTAGGTTATAACTCCTATTATTGAAATTGTTCCTAATGAGTACCAGATCCAGCTTAGTGAATGTGCTTCTCCGCTTGCGTATGAGTGTAGCCCTACTAAGTGAAAATTCACGCCATAATAGGTAAACAAAATAGATAGAAAGGCAAACATACTCATTAAATTAAAAAACCATTTTCCTCGTAAAGCAGGTACAAAACGAGCGTGAATTACAAAAGCGTAAACCATAATAGAAATCAATGCCCAGGTTTCTTTTGGATCCCAGCCCCAGTAACGTCCCCAGCTTTCGTTGGCCCATTGACCTCCCAGGAAGTTCCCTATCGATAGCATGATTAAACCAATTGTCAATGCCATTTCGTTGATATAAGTTATCTCTTTTATATTCAAGTCCATTTTGGTCTTGTTTTTCTCATTGGTAAAGAAAATCAATATTAGGGCTACAAAACCTAAAATCATTCCAAGTGCTGTAGGTCCGTAGCTTGCTACAATAACCGCAACGTGAATCATTAACCAATACGAATTCAGAACAGGCTGTAAATTTGCAATTTCAGGATCGACCCAGTTTAAATTTGCAGACCATAAAATCATGGCCGTTACAAAGGCTGCAGATGCGACAGTCAGTTTTGATTTTCGGTCGAAAGCCAATCCGAAGAACATTGTTGACCAAGCCACATATACAATCGCTTCATAAGCATTACTCCACGGCGCATGACCCGAAATGTACCAACGCGCAATTAATGCAAGAGTGTGGAGCGCAAATATTAATCCTATTAAAATGTGAAAACCATTTACTGTAATGCGTAAAAACTTTTTATCGAAGAAAATACTGAAAAGTGTAAAAATCAACATGAATATTCCGGAAAGCGAGTACCAATAAAACATTTTTGGCAAAATATTGTATTTGTTATAGGCGATTTCAAGATCAATTTTCTTTTCACTTGGACGTACTTTGCTTCCAAATTTCTTTTGAAAACCGTTTATACTTTCCACCAGGTCATCGGCAGTTTTAAAGTCTTTCGAAATAGAACCATTGTTTAAAGCATTAAAATACAAAGGAATTATTTGCTTTACATAGGTTTCGTCCATTCCTTTTAAACCTGCCTTACTAATTTCTAAATAAGAAATCCATTTGTTATTTGGATCATTCGGAATTGGAAAAATCCTCAAAATACTTCCGCTTAAAGCAGATTCCATCAGGTTTACTTTTTTATCCGTTTCGATAAAATCTTTTTCAAAACTATTTGGATTTGCTGCTTTGTAGGCTGCATCTAAATACGGCGAAAGCTTGTAATTTCCGTTTTCATCAAAAAACTTTACAAAAGGGGCTAACTTAGCTTTTCTGTCAATACCAATAATTTTACGAATACTGTCATCTTTTGTATTGATGTAAATAAGCGGAACCTGAATCCAAACCTGAGCATATTGTGTCATGGATAAAAATACCTGATCAGAATTCATTCCATTATAAGTATCGCTCTGACTTACTTTTCTCAACAATTCTGATGAAAAAGTATTGATAGGCTTCATTCTTCCTCCGGCATCCTGAATAATCAAACGGCCAAATTTAGCCGCATGAGCTTCCGGTGCTTTGTAAATATTCAGCAATGAATCTATTTGCTTTTGACTTGGCGGACGTGTTACATGATTGGCATGATCATTAGGCTCTTCGGTATGAGTATGGTCATGATTATGGCCTGGCGTATGCACATGAGGAGCCTGAGAAAAACCACTAAAACTTAACATTACAATCAAAATCGTAATTAATTTTGCTTTTTTCTCTTTTACTTTTTCAAGTTTACGCTTTAGATCTGTGAAACGGGAGCCTTTGGTAAACATAATCGCCATTAAACCAAAATACAACATAAAATATCCTAAATAAGTAATCGAAGTTCCCCAAAAATCATGATTTACAGATAATACAGTTCCTTTTTCATCCGGATCAAACGAAGACTGGAAAAATCTGTATCCTTTGTGATCTAAAACGTGATTCATATAAATTCTTGCATCAAATGTTTCTGAAGAATCCTGAACGGTAACTTTACTTTCAAAAGCCGAATAACTTTTCTCAGTTCCAGGATATTTAGTAGCTATAAAATCGTTTAATTTTACTTTAAAAGGCAAAACATATGCTTTGCTTCCGTAAAATAAACTGTATTCTATTTTTCCGATTTTAATGGTTTGCGGTTCTCCAACACTTCCCTTCGATCCTAACAAACGTACTTCTTTTTCCTGACCTTCCGCTTTTACTTTTACGATTAAAGCATCAGTGTGAGATTTAGCTTTGTAATCATTGTTTGATTCATAATCAACAACTCCTCTTAAGGCAGGATCCGGAAAAACAATTCGGATATCACCTATACTGTACAAAGAACGCATCATCAAAGGCTGTATGTTATCTTTGGTGACTTTTCCCTGAAATTTATCTGCCATTCGCATAAACTCCCCTTCGAAAGGCGTTTGGATCGTATATTTTTCGCCAGTTGTATTGATATTTATAGCACCATCAGTTGGTTTATTTAAAGCAAATAAAACATTGTGAATATTTTGAACTTCTCCTTCTTTCAGGAAATGTTCTTCACGACCACCTGCTCCGGCTTCAACTAATTTAATATATAAAGTTCCTTTTGGATCCGGTTTTATAGTTTCTTTTGCTCCCATGATGTACTTAACGTAGCTTACTTCGAAAGGAGTTTCGTCAAATTTACCCGAAAGTGTAAAATCATTATTGGTAACAGGTGACAATAAAAGGCTTCTTTCAAAAGTTCTGCGTTTCATTTCTCCCTTATATTCCCCATCTGCAAAAACGGTTAAGAATGTTTTATCAGAATAGATTTGATTTTCGGCTGCTCCTTCCCGTATAGGCATCATGCCTTCATAACTGATATAACGTGTAATAAAAGCGCCTAAAAGAATAAAAATAAAAGCAATGTGAAGTAATAATGTTGCCCATTTTTCTTTTTTCAATAGTTGATAACGTTTAATGTTTCCGAAGAAATTGATCATAAAAAAGACCATTATAGCCTCGAACCACCAGGTGTTATAAATTAAAATTCGGGCGGTATCCGTATTGTATTTACTTTCGATAAAAGTTCCAATACCCATTGCGATTGCAAATGTTAAAAAAAGAACGGCCATTAATCGTGTAGAAAACAAAAAAGAGAATATTTTTTTATCCATTTTTAAGGAAATTACAGTGTATAAAAGTGGCACAAAAGTACTTAAAAATGTTGAGTTCTAAGATTTGCGATTTGTTAATTAAAACCAAAAACAGCTACTTTTTTGACATGAAATATTTTAAAATCACAGCCTTAATTTTAGAAATCGATAAAACTAAAGCTTTTTCTCACACATCCATTTTTTGTTGCTTTTTTACTATCTGATGAACAGTGAAGTTTAACCCTTTTATTTTTGTTTAGTTCAGCAACATTGAACTGGTGGTAAAGAAATTCTGCTTCAAACAAATCAAAAGCAATTCTCTTTAAAAAAAATAATGCTAATTTTGCGATATGATTCGAATAACAATAATTGGTTCCGGGAATGTTGCGCAACATCTGATTAAAGCTTTTACTAAAAGTGAAGGAATAGAAATTGGACAAGTGTTTTCAAGAAAAAAAGAATCATTAACACATTTAATTGAATCAGATAAAATTGTAACTGATTTTTCAGATTTAAAAGAAGCCGATTTATATGTCATTTCTGTTACAGATGATGCCATTTCTGAAGTCTCAGCACAATTGCCTTTTCAAAATCAATTAGTTGTTCATACATCCGGAACTTCTTCGATTGCTGTTTTAAATCCGAAAAACCGAAAAGGCGTTTTTTATCCGTTACAAACTTTTTCCAAAAGCAAAGCAGTTGATTTTTCGATTATTCCAATTTGTCTGGAAGCTGAGAATGAAAGGGATTATAAAATTTTGGAAACAGTTGCTAACAGAATTTCGAACGCTGTTTTTTCAATCAGTTCAGAACAAAGAAAAGCATTACATGTTGCGGCAGTTTTTGTGAATAATTTTACAAATCACTTGTATCAAATCGGACAGGAAATCTGCAACGAACATCAAATGTCTTTTGAAATTTTAAAACCTCTGATTCAGGAAACTGCTGATAAAATAAAGACCTTAAATCCGATTGATGTACAAACTGGTCCTGCAAAACGTAATGATTTCGGTACGATTGAAGCACATTTGAATTATTTAACAAATGAAAATCAAAAAAATATCTATAAAATCCTAACGCAATCTATACAGCATAATGGCAAAACACTTTAAAGAAATAATGAATGACATCACTACGTTTGTTTTTGATGTTGACGGCGTACTTACAGACAGTTCTGTTTTTGTAACTAACGAAGGAGAAATGCTTCGTACAATGAACATTCGTGATGGTTATGCCATGAAAGCAGCTGTTGAAAGTGGTTTTAAGGTATGTATTATTTCTGGCGGAAGCAACGAGGGGGTTCGTATAAGATTACGTAATTTAGGAATTAGTGATATTCATTTAGGAACGCCGGACAAAGTTAAAACTTTTAAGGAATATACTGAAACCTACAATATAAAACCTGAAAATGTATTGTACATGGGTGATGATATTCCTGATTTTCACGTTATGAAATTGGTAGGTCTGCCAACCTGCCCGCAGGATGCAAGTCCTGAAATTAAAAATATTTGCCGATATATTTCGCATGTTAAAGGCGGAAGAGGAGCTGTACGTGACGTGATCGAACAAGTTATGAAAGTGCAGGGGAAATGGATGGAATATTTTAACGGACAACACGATTAATAATTGTTAATTATGAATTGTTAATGATTCTCTTTATAATGAAACCTCAAAATCTTAGCTAAAAAAAACAGGACATTTTTAAAATGAAATACCTCAAACTTATTCGTTATCAAAACTTACTAATGCTTGCTTTTATGCAGGTTTTATTCCGCTATGCCTTTTTAAAAGAACAGGATATCCCTTTGGCATTAGCTGAATGGCAATATGGTTTATTGGTTTTAAGCACCGTTTTAATTGCTGCTGCCGGTTATGTAATCAATAATATTTTTGATGTTGAAACTGACAGCATTAACAAGCCAAATGATGTTGTAATAGGAAAAGAAATCTCAGAAACACAGGGCTATAATATTTATATTACATTGAATATTACAGGTGTTGCAATTGGTTTTTATCTGTCAAATGTTATCCAGCGACCCAATTTTGTTGTGATTTTTATTTTAATTGCCTCCTTATTATATTTTTATTCCACTACTATAAAAAAAATAATGATTTTAGGAAATTTAGTTGTTGCTTTTATATTAGCATTAAGTGTTATTATTATTGGCGTTTTTGATATTTTTCCTGCTACCGATTCCAGTAATCAGAGTCAAATGGCTAGTTTATTCTCAATTTTAACTGATTATGCTCTATTCGCCTTTATGATTAATTTTATAAGGGAAATAGTGAAGGATATTGAAGATGTTAACGGAGATTACAATCAGGGGATGAATACTCTGCCAATTGTTATTGGTATTGAGAGAACTGCAAAAATTGTTACCGTTATTTCAATCATTCCTTTGATTTTACTATCGCTTTACATTAAAAACTACTTTGTTGAAAATGGTCTTTTTTTAGCTACTTTATACGCATTTATATTAGTACTTGCCCCTCTTCTTTACTTTGTTATTAAAATATTTACCGCTAAATCAAAAAAAGAATTTCACCATTTAAGCAATGTCCTTAAATTAATATTACTTTTTGGAATTTTATCAATCGTTGTTATCACCTTAAATATTCATTACAATGCTTAAAGAAAAACTAAAAAAGCATACCTTAATATTGGCGTCAGGTTCACCAAGAAGACAGCAATTTTTTAAAGATCTGGATTTAGACTTCGAAATTAGATTAAAAGATATTGAAGAAATATATCCTCCAGAATTAAAAGCAGTTGAGATTACTGATTTTTTAGCGCTTTTAAAAGCGAATGCCTTTGAAGGAGAATTAAAAGAAAATGAAATTTTAGTCACCAGCGACACCATTGTCTGGCACCGAAATAAAGCATTGGGTAAACCTAAAAATGCTGAGGAAGCTTTTGAGATGCTAAAATCAATGTCGGGTACAACGCATGAAGTAATTACTTCAGTTTGTTTTAAGACGAGCTCTGCTTCCACTCTTTTAAACGATATTACAAAAGTGACTTTTAATGATTTATCAGATGAAGCTATTTTATATTATATCGAAAACTATAAACCTTATGACAAAGCTGGTGCTTACGGCATACAGGAATGGTTTGGTTTTATGGCTGTTGCAAAAATAGAAGGTTCTTATACCAATGTTATGGGGTTGCCAACTGCAAAAGTTTACGAATATTTGAGTATATTAGAGTAAAATTTAATTTATGTTTTCTTTCAAAGAATATAGCCAGGAAATTTTAACTACAATAATTCTAATCTTAACTTTAATAGCTTTAAGAGTCATAATTGCAAAATTGATTCGACGTTATGCCAATACAAGTCAATTATTGGAACATCGAACTAATTTGGTTATAAAGTATATTCATTTATTAATGAATATACTGATTACCATAAGCTTAATAATTATATGGGGTGTTGATACGAAGGATATTTTTATAACTATTTCGTCAATAGCTACTGTAATTGGTGTTGCGATGTTTGCCCAATGGTCTATTTTAAGCAATATCACTTCTGGAATGATTCTATTTTTTTCATTTCCCTTCCGAATTGGTGATACTATAAAAATCCATGACAAAGATTTTCCTATTGAAGCAGAAATTGAAGATATTAGTGCTTTTCATGTGAATTTAAAAACCAAAGAAGGCGAGAAAATTGTCTTCCCAAATAATCTTTTACTGCAAAAAGGAATTTCGATAATGCCTTCACAATACGAACATAAAGAGTTTTTTGATTAAACTATAATGGGAATTTTATAAACTATATATTAAAAGCTAAAACAATATAAACTAAATAAAATTTAATATTTGTTTAGCCTAATTTAGTTTAAAATCCAAAAAATGAATCAACCTGTAGTACTGCCTTTTTATGCCAAATTTACATTTATACTACTAAGTCTAATTTGTATTGGTACAATATCTTATATTGGAAGTGATATAATTACACCTGTATTGCTTGCATTTTTATTTACTGTTTTACTGATTCCTTTACATAGTTTATTGCATATAAAACTAAGTTTCCCTAACTATCTTGCCTCATTTATAACGGTATTAATTTTTGTGCTTTTTATAGCAGCAATTTTAGCGTTTATTTCTTATCAGGTAACAGATATTGCTAATGATTTTGATATCATTAAAAAAAATGCAATTTCATTTTTTAACAATGTACAGTCTTACATTAATGAAAAATTTCAAATAAGTATTTGGGAACAAAAAAAATATATAGAAAAAGTAACTAAAGATTCTGTACAAAATGGAACTGGAACAATAGGAACTGCTATAGGATCATTGAGTGATGTATTATTTGATAGTATGCTTGTGATTGTTTACACCTTTCTGTTTCTTTTATACAAAACCCACTTTATTCTGTTTTTAGCAAAATTATTCAATAAAGATGAACATGCAAGATTAAGGGAAATCATTACCCAAATAAAAATTTCTATAAATAATTATATACTGGGACTTATATTTGAAATGTTTGTAGTTTCAATTTTAACAGGATTGGGCTTATGGATCATAGGAGTTAAATATTTTATTCTGCTCGGACTTATTACCGGAATATTAAATTTAATTCCATATATAGGAATTATGATTGCAGGTGTTTTAACGATCCTATCTTCACTTACAGGAACACCTGAAGTATCAATAGTCATAGGTATTCTAGTTGTGAATATTATTGTACAATTTATTGATAATAATATACTTGTACCTTTAATTATCAATTCAAAGGTTGAGATTAACGCTCTGGTTTCAATAATAGGAATCATTATTGGTGGAGCCGTTGCCGGAATTTCAGGAATGTTTTTAGCTATACCATTATTAGCTATTTTAAAAATCATTTTTGATCGAATCGAATCTTTAGAACCCTGGGGCTACGTTATGGGCAATCACATGCCAAAAAAATTTACGTGGAGAATTAGAAAATTAAAAACTGAAAACTAAAATTGTTTTTAATCTTAATTACATTATTACAAATTATAAAAATCACCAATTATTTAAGCTAACTTTATTAGCATGTTTCGAAACTTTATAAAAATAGTTTTACTTTTTCTTTTTCTTTGGAATTTCTCCCAAAGCGCATTTTCACAAGAAAAAGAAACTAAAAAAGACAGTGTCGAAAAATATAATAAAATTAAAGAGCTTTCAAAAAAAAGTAAATTCACAAAATTTTTAAATAAGATAATTTTCAAGCCAGCAAAAATTAAAAAGAAAAATGAAACTTTAGTTGAAAAAGAACATCTACCAAATATTGATGGCAAAATTATTCGCAATATAAGAATTATTACTTTAGACCCTTTTGGACGCTCTGATACCGATTCTACTATGGTCCCGAAAAACTGGGGAGAAAGAACCGGAAATAAATTACACCTAAAAACCAAAAAGTTTGCCATACAGAATTTATTGCTTTTCAGAAAAAATTCATTATATGACAGTTATAAAATAGAAGAAACAGAACGTATTATACGATCACAAAGATTTGTAAACAAAGTAACCATATCCGAAGAATTAGTTGAAACAAGCAATGATTCTATTGATATTACTGTGCGTGTTCTGGATGCCTGGAGTTTGACCCCTAAATTTTCGATATCGAGTTCCCGTGTAGGAGTTGGATTTAATGATCGTAATATTGTAGGTACTGGTCAACAGCTTGAATATAAATTTACCAACCGATTTGAAGATGGACACAATGCACATAATGCTTTATACACTATACCGAACATAAAAAACACATTCATTACTACCAAATTCAAATATTACAATGATATTGATGATAACTATATTAAAAGCATTTCTATCGAACGTCCTTTTTACTCTCCTTTAACCAAATGGGCTGGCGGTATACTCTTAGGACAAGAATTTAGACAAGACACATTACAGGATGCAACTTTAAAATATGAATACCAGCCTTTTAAGTACAACTCTCATGATTTCTGGGTTGCGAAAGCTTTTGATATAAGTGGTGCAAATACAAAAAAAGAGAAAACTACTAATTTTATTGTGTCCGGACGTTTTTTAGACATCGATTATACTGAACAACCCACCATAGCATTTGATACCATCAATTTTTTTTCAGATGAAAAGCAAATTTTAATGGGTTTTGGAGTCAATACAAGAGAATTCGTAAAAGACAATTATATTTTTAGAAATGGATACACCGAAGATGTTCCGATTGGTAGAATTTATGGAATAACAGCCGGGTATCAGTATAAAAATAAAATATGGCGACCATACATTGGAGCTCAGGCATCTTTTGGAGATTATTACAAATGGGGGTTCTTGAGTACTAACTTTGAAATTGGTTCTTTTTTTCATCAAGCCAAAACCTACCAGACTTCCATTTTAGTTAAAGCCAACTATTTTACAAATTTATTGACTTTAGGAAATTGGAAATTGCGACAATTCATTAAACCTGAAATGATTATTGGAATTAACAGGGCTGGTTCTATAGCAGATCAGCTTACAATAAATGAAAATTATGGAATTCCGGGATTTAATGCAGCACATTACGGCAAAAGCAAAATGATACTAACATTACAAACCCAAACATATGCACCTGAAGAGGTTTTGGGTTTCAGGTTGAATCCTTATTTTAATTATTCTATTGCTGTATTAGGAAACAGTACTTCAGGTTTGCTTCAAAATAAATATTATTCAAAAATCAGCTTAGGGGTTTTAATAAGTAACGATTATCTGGTTTTTAGTGCCTTTCAACTTTCAATTTCGTATTATCCCAGTATCCCCTTCCAAGGTGAAAGTCTCTTTAAAACAAATACTTTTGAAACTCAGGATATCGGTCTTCAGTCATTTGAATTAGGAAAACCTAGAATTGTAGAATATAAATGATCTCCTTTTTTCATTTAAAATGAATTTTTATTCTGCACACAATACTTTTATAATTATTTCACAATCAACAATATTCAAAAATATTATTTGATTTTTTACACCCTTAAAAACATTTTTTAAAGCAAAATTTATTTTCGGATATTTTTTTGGCATAGTATATGAATATCCGGATATATACTAACATTAAAAAAATATTAAAGATGAAAACAATAAAAATAGCAATCGTTGGATTATTTCTAATCGTTGCAAATGCCACACAAGCTCAGGTATCTGTAAATGTAAATATTGGAACTCCTCCTGTTTGGGGACCTGTAGGATATACTAATATGGAATATTATTATTTGCCTGATATCCAATCTTATTATGATGTTAGAGCCTCACAATTTATTTATTTTGGTGGTGGAAGATGGGTTAGATCAAGTCGTTTACCAAGACAATACAGAAACTATGATTTGTATTCAGGTTATAAAGTTGTATTGAATGATTATCATGGAAGAACACCATATGTATACTATGACAGACACAGAGCTACATATTATAAAGGATATCATGGTGCGCCTCAAAAACCTTTTAGACCAAGAGATAATCATCATAATGACAATCGCGGACACCATGATAAACATTATGGATACAATGACAAAAGCCATAATAAAAAAAATGACCATCATAATTCACACGGTCACGGAAAACATTAATTTTATCAAAATTTTACCCACAAAGAGAGATCTGTTTATAGCATCTCTCTTTTTTTTTCTAATTCTCAGATATTAAATGTTAAAATCACAGATGGTAAAAGAATAAAATGATGATACTTAAATTTTTAGTTAAAATAATGATAATCAGATACAATACTGAAATAATTATATACTTTTGCACCCTCATTTAAACAAAAGAGATTTTATGAAGAAGAATATCAGCTTACTAGCTTTTTTTACTATTTTACTTTTTGTATCGTGTGATAAAAATGATGATTCAACCGATAATCAATCACAGACTAACGATAAAATTGAAATAAATAATGATTTGATCTCCCTAAGCAAACGATTAGATTATACTAATTCAGGAGTGCTTACTATTAATTCTTCATCAACAAAAAAAGCAACAGCAAATACAAGTGATTTTCCACTTGTTCAAATTGCAGAAATTAATCCGCCTGTTGATGGAAACGGAAGAAAACTACAAGCAAATCATGTAGCAGTAAACGGAAACTACGCTTATGTAGCTTACACTATGATTGGTGATGCTTACTCTGGTGCAATTGATGTTATCGATATTACCGATCCATACAAACCAAAATTGTTAACTTCTGCATTAATTGCAAATACAGATATTACTTCATTGGTATATTCTAATGGGAATTTAATTATAGCAGGTGCTACAGATGTAGATAAAAACAGCACCTTATCACAACCTTCAATTGTAATTAACATGCAATTGAGTTCAGGCTTACTTACTGATAAATATACTACAAACGCACTTGAAGGAAAAGTAACTACTGATGTTATAGCAAATTCTACTTCTTATTTTGCAACAACAGGAAATCAGGGAAGCTTATACAAAATTAATAATAGTTCTAAACAAATTAGCGGAAAAATTTCTATAGAAGATTTGCGCTCATTAGCTATAAATGGTGATAAAATAATTACTTTAAGTGGAACAAAAGGTATAAACATTTACAATGAATCTACTTTAAATTTACAAAAGACTTTCAATACTTCTGCTGATGTAAGCGGAGCAAAAAGAACAATAGATTTTGACGGACAAAAATTATTAGTTTCTGAAGGTTACAATGGCCTAGGAATATACGATATCAATAGTGGTTCAAAATTACAAACTATTGAAGTAATGAATCCAGGAGAAGATAATGTTACAAATGCTGTTTCTGTAAATGATGGATATGCTTTTGTAGCTAATGGGGCTGCAGGCTTAAATGTTTACAAATCAGGAGCACAACTTACTTTATTAGGAACAGTTGATATAGCAGGTTCTTCAAACTATGTAAAATCAAGTGGTGATTTTATTTATGTTGCCAGTGGAAAAGGCGGCTTAAAGATTATTAAAAAAGAGAAGGAAAACACAACTTTTACAAGCTGTGAACAATATTCAACGTATAATCAGGGTAAAGATTTAATTTTAAATTCGAATGAAGTTAAATCTTTTTCAGGATCAACAGCAATTAATTCTGCTATAATTAATTCAGGTGGATTATTGACACATTGCGGCGCCATAACAATTCAAAATAACCTGATATTAAATAGCGGCGGTACTTTTAATATGAGAGGTACATTAGCTCAGGGAAAATACCAACAAGCTAATCCAACAGAACTTATAATTAATAGCAATGCTTTTTTGCAAATTGAAGGATCTGTTGTTATTTGGGGAGATTTAAGACTTAACAGTGGTGCAAAAATTAATTTTATTGGAAACAATTCTTCCATAACTATTTATGGAAAAGTAACCAAAAATAGCAATGTAACAATTACTGGTAATTATACTGATACCGAAAACAAATTGAAGTAAATAAATATCTTTTTTATTTAAAGAATAAATATTACAGTTTTAAAAAAAAGTGTCCTACCTTTTTTTAACATAATTAAAATCTAACAAAATAATCATAAAGTCTTGTCTTAACATAAGTTCGTTTTTACTTAACTGTAGTGAGACACTATCACTGTAAAACATTGAAGTAAGTCTGTTTCTTTCATTGAGAAAAAACAAATTTATTAATGCATTTAAGGCATAAAAAAAACCGTCAAAAATGATTTAGACGGTTTTTTTAGATTTAATTTTATACTTGTTTTACTACATTGTAGCTTTTAGTGCTTTTGCTTCAGCAGTCATTTCAAGTGCTTTATAAACACCTAATAAAGTTTTAGAAACATCCTCATTTTTAGGATCTAACTCATTTGCTTTTTTAAGATAAGGAATAACACTTTTAAAAACATTTTCTCTTTGCACTTTAAGCACATCATAACGTTTCATATCTTTATCAGATGTACCCAATTTATTCATTTCATCAATGATTGGTTTCTCTGCCTCTAATTTTAATGCAGCAAGATTAAGATAAGCATTCGTGTAATTAGGATCGATTTCAATTACTTTTAAATAATATTTTTCAGCATCTGCAGTATTTTTAGCATTATTACTAATTACTCCAAGATTGAAAATTAATTCTTTATTATTTGGATCTTTTTGCAAAGCTTCTCCAACTAATTTTTTATAAGTATCATAATCTTTAGTTTCTAAATATAAGTTAGCTTCAGAAAGAATTAAAGATGAATCTTCAGGATTTGCCTTTCTGGCATCAGCAATAGCTTTTTTAGCATCTTCAGTTCTTCCTTTCTGAACTAAGATTAAAGCATAATTCTTATAAACCTCACCTCTCTTAGAAGGAATAGGTTCTGTTTTAGGTTTTTCGTGAGTTCCTAATTTCACAGCCATATCCCTCTCATTTGCAGTATTAAACCCATCTTCATTATCTGTAGCTTTATTTACAGCAGTATAACTGGTTCCTTTTCCTGAATAGTTTAATTTTTTCAACTCCTCATACATTGGTAAAGCTGCATCATAATCCTGAGCGTTTACATATGTTGAAGCTGCGTAATACAAATTGATAGTATCTTTTTTATCTAATAAATAAGCTTCGTATAATTTTTTTGCCCCTTCTGCTGATTTGTTTGACTGAGTATCAGCAATAGCAGAATTAATCAACAAACCTTTAATTTGTGTAATTGAAGTTGCAGCCTGAGTAGAATATTTCTGTTTTCCAGAAGCTTTTTCAACCTCAATTAATTTTTTGAAACTGTCAGCTGCTGCGCTTAAATTTTTGCTTTCTTCAACTTTTTTATTAGCAAGGTCTAAATAAGCATTTCCTTGTACAAAATAGTACTGAGATTGTTCAGTATCTTTTGCATTCACTATTAGGTTCTCTGCATCTTTTAATTGTGCAAGGGCTCCTTGTGCATCACCGCTTTTTAATGCTTTTTCGGCACTTTTAATTTGATCTTTTTGAGCAAAAGTAGCTACCGAAATCAATAATGCTGATGCAAGTATTACATATTTACTTTTCATAATATTCAATTTGTATATTTAATTTTAATTTTTTTAGTATCCCTCTATTCTTCAGATTCTTCTTCCTCAGAATTGTCTTCATCTTCGACTTCTTCTTCAGAATCATCGTCTTCATCATCGTCTTCTACAACACCTTCATCTTCAAGAACTTCTAAATCCGGTTTAACTCTTTCGATAGCTGATTCAATAACATTACCATCTTCATCGACAATAACTTCTGCAACATCATCTTTCATAACTTTTGTAACTGCTGCAATCGAATCTTTACCTTTTAAGTTAATTAATCGAACTCCTTGCGTAGCACGTCCCATTACACGTAAATCTTCAATTGCCATTCTGATAGTTAATCCAGACTTGTTAATAATCATCAGATCATCTGCATCTGTTACTGCATTTATCGAAATTAATTTTCCAGTTTTTTCAGTAATATTAAGTGTTTTTACTCCTTTTCCACCACGGTTTGTAATTCTGTAAACATCTTCACCATCTTCGTCAACTAATTTGGTACGTTTACCGTATCCATTTTCAGTAACTACTAAAATTTGCGAATCGTTGATGTCGTTTTTATCAACAGTAACCATTCCAATTACTTCATCAGTATCATCTTTTAAAGTAATCCCTCTAACTCCTGACGCTGTTCTTCCCATTGGACGTGTTTTGGTTTCTTCAAAACGAACTAATTTCCCAGATTTAACAGCCAGAATAATTTGGCTTTCTCCGTTTGTTAATTTAGCTTCCAATAATTCATCACCATCTTTAATAGTAATAGCTGCCACACCATTGACTCTTGGTTTAGAATATTTCTCTAAAGAAGTTTTCTTAACCTGACCTTTTTTGGTAACCATTACAAGATTATGACTATTGATATAATCTTTATCTTTTAAGTCTTGTGTGCAAATAAAAGCTTTTACTTTATCATCACTCTCAATGTTCACTAAGTTTTGAATGGCTCTGCCTTTTGCCGTTTTGCTTCCTTCCGGAATTTCGTAAACACGCATCCAGAAACATTTTCCTTTTTGTGTAAAGAACATCATATATTGATGATTAGTAGCAACATACATATGTTCTAAGAAATCCTGATCTCTTGTACCTGCACTTTTTTGTCCTACTCCTCCTCTATTTTGAGTTTTGTATTCAGTTAAATTGGTACGTTTGATGTAACCAGCATGAGAAATTGTAATTACTACATTTTCATCAGCAATTAAGTCTTCAATACTTACATCTCCGCCAGAATATTCAATTTGAGAACGACGTTCGTCACCATATTTATCACGTATTTCAGCAAGTTCTTCCTTAATTAAATTGGTTCTTAAATTAACATCTGCCAATAAAGCTTTCAAGTGCTCAATTAATTTCATCAACTCCTCATATTCAGCTCTTAATTTGTCCTGCTCCAATCCGGTTAACTGACGTAGACGCATTTCAACAATGGCACGAGCCTGAATATCCGATAATTTAAATCTTTCAATTAATTTCTCACGAGCTTCTTCAGTATTTTTCGAACCTCTGATTAACGCAATTACTTCATCAATATTGTCTGAAGCAATAATTAATCCTTCTAAAATATGTGCTCTTTCTTCTGCTTTACGTAATTCAAACTGCGTTCTGCGAACCACAACATCATGACGATGCTCAATAAAATAATGAATCATATCTTTCAGATTCAGCATTTGTGGACGGCCTTTTACTAATGCAATATTGTTTACACTAAATGATGATTGTAATTGTGTAAACTTATATAAAGTATTTAAAACTACGTTTGGAGTTGCATCACGCTTTAAGATATAAACGATACGCATACCATTTCTATCAGACTCATCGCGAATATTAGCGATACCTTCAATTTTCTTTTCATTAACGAGATCCGCTGTACGTTTAATCATATCAGCTTTATTAACCTGATATGGAATTTCAGTAACAATGATTGATTCTCTTCCGTCAACTTCTTCAAAACCAACTTTAGCACGCATTACTATACGTCCTCTACCGGTTTTAAACGCTTCGCGAACACCTTCATAACCATATATAATACCTCCTGTTGGAAAATCCGGAGCTTTAATATGTGTCATTAATTCGTCTACTTCAATATCGTTATTATCCAGATATGCCAATGTACCATTGATAACTTCAGTTAAATTGTGTGGAGGCATATTGGTAGCCATACCAACCGCAATACCTGTTGCCCCGTTCACTAATAAGGTAGGAACTCTTGTTGGCATTACTTTTGGCTCATATAACGTATCGTCAAAGTTCAATTGAAAATCAACAGTTTCTTTTTCGATATCGGCCATGATTTCTTCCGAAATCTTTTTCATTCTAGCCTCAGTATAACGCATTGCTGCAGGGCTATCTCCATCAACAGAACCAAAGTTACCTTGTCCGTCAACTAATAAATAACGCATACTCCACTCTTGAGCCATACGAACCATAGCATCGTAAACTGAAGTATCTCCGTGAGGGTGATACTTTCCAAGAACTTCCCCGACAATTCTTGCAGATTTTTTGTGGGCAGATCGAGAATTAACTCCCAAATCATACATTCCATAAAGTACTCTTCGGTGTACTGGTTTCAAGCCATCTCTAACATCAGGAAGTGCTCTGGATACAATTACCGACATCGAATAATCGATGTAAGCTGATTTCATTTCATCTTCGATGTTAATAGGAATTAACTTTTCTCCTTCAGACATAAATTGTTATATTAAATAATTATATTAATTTTCAAAGCGTGCCAAGATACGTTTTTTTCAAATTTTTATAACTATTTTCACACACTTATTTCAATGATTTATTAACAACTTTATTTTGCCATTTAGTTAATAAATTAAGCGTTTTTTAACTCTTTTATTGTTATTTTTTTTGTCTATTAGCTGACAGGAGATCTCAAAGGGTATGGTTTTTGTTTTTCAAAAACTAAATCATTAAATTTACAATACCAATTATATATTATGGATGATAATTTTTCACCAAGAGTAAAAGATGTTATTACATACAGTAAAGAAGAAGCCCTTCGTTTAGGACACGACTTTATTGGTACTGAACATCTCATGCTGGGCATTTTAAGAGATGGTAACGGAAAAGCTATTCATATACTTAATAACCTTGCAGTCGATTTAGATCATTTACGCAGGAAAGTAGAAATACTGAGTCCAGCCAACCAGAGTGTTGAAGTAAATGCTGAAAAGAAAAACCTTCATCTTACCCGACAGGCGGAAAGAGCACTGAAGACCACTTTTCTGGAAGCAAAAGTATTTCAAAGCTCGTCCATTAGCACGGCGCACCTGCTTTTATGCATTTTACGAAACGAAAACGATCCAACAACCAAGCTATTGAATAAATTAAAAATAGATTATGACATAGCTAAAGAACAATATTTAAACATGACTCCAAACGAAGAAGAATTCTTAGAAAACTTGCCAAGAAACGAATCTTACAATGATGATTCAGGACAAGATGACAGTCTTAAAGAAAGCAGTTTTAACAATCCGGCCAATAAGTCAAACAAAAAATCTAAGACTCCGGTCTTAGATAATTTTGGGAGAGATTTAACAGAAATGGCCGAAGAAGGAAAATTGGACCCGGTAGTAGGACGAGAAAAAGAAATTGAACGTGTTTCTCAAATCCTAAGCCGTAGAAAAAAGAATAATCCCCTTCTTATTGGCGAACCTGGAGTTGGTAAATCTGCCATAGCAGAAGGACTTGCTTTGCGTATTATCCAAAAGAAAGTGTCCCGTATTCTTTTCCATAAACGTGTGGTAACTCTAGATCTAGCCAGTTTAGTAGCCGGAACAAAATACCGCGGTCAGTTTGAGGAAAGAATGAAAGCCGTAATGAACGAACTTGAGAAGAATGATGACATTATTCTTTTCATTGATGAAATTCACACTATTGTAGGTGCTGGCGGAGCAACTGGATCTCTTGATGCTTCAAATATGTTTAAACCTGCATTAGCAAGAGGAGAAATTCAATGTATTGGCGCTACAACTCTTGATGAGTACAGACAATATATTGAGAAAGACGGTGCTCTTGAAAGACGTTTTCAAAAAGTAATTGTGGAACCAACATCTGTTGAGGAAACGATTGCCATTTTAAATAACATCAAAGACAAATACGAAGATCACCACAATGTAACTTATACTCAGGAAGCAATTGAAGCCTGTGTTAAATTGACAAACAGATATATGTCTGAACGTTTTTTACCGGACAAAGCTATTGATGCCCTTGACGAAGCAGGTTCTCGCGTACACATAACTAACATTGATGTTCCTAAACAAATTTTAGATCTAGAACGTCAGTTAGAAGAAGTACGTGAAAACAAAAATATGGTTGTTAAAAAACAAAAATATGAAGAAGCAGCCAAACTTCGTGATGATGAAAAACGTATAGAAAAAGATCTGGCTGTTGCACAAGAACAATGGGAAGAAGATTCTAAAAGCAACCGAATTGAAGTTACAGAAGATAATGTGGCCGATGTTGTTTCGATGATGACAGGAATTCCTGTAAACCGTATTGCACAGACAGAAAGCAACAAATTAGCCAAATTACCTGAATTAATTCAGCACAAAGTAATTGGTCAAAACGATGCGGTTTTAAAAATAGCACGTTCTATTCAGCGTAACAGAGCCGGACTTAAAGATCCTAATAAACCAATTGGTTCCTTTATTTTCTTAGGTCAGACTGGAGTTGGTAAAACACAATTAGCAAAAGTTTTAGCAAAAGAATTATTTGATTCTGAAGATGCATTAGTTCGTATCGATATGAGTGAATATATGGAAAAATTTGCTATCTCTCGTTTAGTTGGAGCGCCCCCGGGATATGTTGGCTATGAAGAAGGAGGTCAATTGACTGAAAAAGTTCGCAGAAAACCATATTGTGTTGTGCTTTTGGATGAGATCGAAAAAGCACATCCTGATGTATTTAATATGATGCTTCAAGTGTTAGATGATGGATATTTGACAGATAGTTTAGGTCGTAAAATTGACTTCAAAAACACCATCATTATCATGACTTCAAATGTTGGAGCGCGTCAATTAAAAGATTTTGGACAAGGCGTAGGTTTCGGAACTGCTGCAAAGGTGGCTCAGGCCGATGAAAATTCAAAAAGTATTATAGAAAATGCATTGAAAAAAACTTTTGCTCCTGAATTCTTAAACAGAATTGATGATGTAATCGTATTTAATGCGTTAGAAAAACATGATATCGATTTGATTATCGAAATTGAGCTTAAAAAGCTTTATGCACGTATTTCTGAACTTGGATACAATTTAAGTCTTACTGATAAAGCAAAAGCATTTATTGCCGAGAAAGGCTTTGATAGACAATTTGGGGCAAGACCTCTAAAAAGAGCAATTCAGAAATATGTAGAGGATTTGTTAGCGGAAGAAATCATAACTTCAAAAATACATTCAGGTGATGAGATAATGATGGATTTAAAAGATGATTCTCAAGAACTTTCAGTAGAAATCCACAAAGCTGAAGAACCGAAAAATCAATAATTATTTAAATTTATAACAAATTTAATTTACCCGTTACGTTTTCATAACGTAGCGGGTATTTTTTTTAGATAATTTACTATCTTTAGTAAAACCAAATAGTTATTTTTGGCTATTAAATTCTACAACAAAAACAAAAATATGCTTCAAAATAAAGTCATTTTAGGTAGCGAAGAATGGTGCTCATTTCCTGAACTCGGAATCCCAACAATCAAGGCTCGTGTGGATTCTGGTGCTAAAACCTCGGCAATGCATGCCATAAACATAGCTCCTTTTATAAAAAATGATGCCAATTGGGTGAAATTTGACATTAATCCAATTCAGAACAATATCAAAACCATCATTCATTGTGAAGCCCCTCTGGTAGACAAAAGAATTGTAAAAAGTTCCAGTGGCTTTAGAGAACATCGTTATGTAATTCAGACCAATCTTAAAATTGGCGATGCAAAATGGCCAATAGAAATGACTTTAACCAATCGTGACTCAATGGGCTTTAGAATGCTTTTAGGCCGTGAAGCAATGAGTGGACGTGTATTAGTTGATCCTGAACAAAAATACCTATTAGGACAACCTACAACTGAAACCTTAAAAGAGCTATATCAAAACTCTGAAAAGGCGAGTTCTGGTTTACGAATTGGACTTTTAGCGAGTAATCCTGAATTATACAGCAATAAAAGAATCATGGAAGCCGGTGAGATGCGTGGTCATGAGATGCATTTTTTGAATATCAAAGAATGCTATATGAAATTGGACGCCAAAACACCTGAGATTCACTATCGTGGCGGAAAAATATTAAATCAATTTGACGCTATTATTCCACGAATCCGACCAAGTATTACTTTTTACGGTTGTGCCTTAACACGCCAATTTGAAGCTTTGAAGGTGTTCGTTTTAAATTCGGCTACAGCTATTACACAATCGCGTGATAAATTATATTCGTTACAATTGCTTTTAAATAGCGGTATAGATATTCCAACAACCGGATTTGCCAACTCGCCTTTAGATACAGACAATTTAATTAAAATGGTTGGAGGTTCGCCTCTAATTGTAAAATTATTAGAAGGCACACAAGGAAAAGGTGTTGTCTTGGCAGAAACCAAGAAAGCAGCAGAAAGTGTTATTAATGCATTTAAAAGTTTAAATGCAAACATTCTCGTTCAGGAATTCATCAAGGAAGCAAATGGAAAAGATATTCGTTGTTTTGTGATAGACGGAAAAGTTGTTGCTGCCATTCAGCGTGAAGCTATGCCTGGAGAATTTAGAGCTAACATTCACCTTGGAGGAACTGCGTCCGTAATAAAAGTAACTCCAGAAGAGAAAAAGATCGCCATTAAAGCCGCAAAGGCAATGGATTTAAAAGTGGCAGGTGTAGACATTATTCGTTCCTCAAAAGGACCATTATTACTTGAAGTAAATTCTTCACCAGGTCTAGAAGGAATTGAAGGTGCCACAAACAAAGATGTTGCAGGTGAAATGATTAAAGCAATTGAGAAGAATTTTAAGTTATAATATTTTCTTTTTTATTAGGAATATTATTTAAACTTAATTTT
The DNA here is from genome assembly GCF_052113665.1 of Flavobacterium sp. W22_SRS_FK3. NCBI lineage: Bacteria > Pseudomonadati > Bacteroidota > Flavobacteriia > Flavobacteriales > Flavobacteriaceae > Flavobacterium > Flavobacterium sp. W22_SRS_FK3. The sequence continues at coordinate 258,390 of NZ_JBGQOF010000005.1, forward strand.
TAAAAATACAGTAGTAACTTTGTTAAAGGCTTAAAATCTTTGGTAAAGTTTTTTTTAACTCAAATAAAAAAAATGACACTCTTTCCTTACTACGATATCATATTAAGAAGTGCAGCTGTTTATTTTTTCATGACAATTGCGTTACGCATTTTCGGCAAAAAAGAGCTTTCACAATTAAATACTGCCGATATCATTCTGATTTTACTAATTAGTAATTCGGTTCAAAACGCGATGGTTGGTCCTGACACAAGCCTCTCTGGAGGTTTGATTGCTGCTTTGGTTTTATTTCTAATAAACTTTATAATCAAAAAATTGACTCACAAATATAAGATTGTCAATGACTTACTTTTAGACAAACCTGAAGTCTTAATTCATGACGGAAGACTTGATTTCAAAGCTTTAAGCAAATTAGATATTTCTAACGACGAATTGAAAGAAGTTATGCGCGAACATGGTTTAGAACATTTTACCGATGTAAAGCTTTGCATGCTAGAAATTGACGGCACAATTAGCCTAATTTCTGAAGACAAGAAGCATTTAAAACAAACACATTACAAGAGAAAACATAATCATAAGAATTTTAGAAAATAAATATTTCTAAAATCTTATATGATACAAAAAAGGCTATTCGAAAATTGAATAGCCTTTTTAGTTTTATATTTTAGCAAATTACTTTTGAAATAATTTATTAATCTGATCTTTTACAAAAGGCTCAGAAACATTGCTTGAACCTGAAGAAGCATTTTTACTCGAAACCATAAACTGAACTGTAGATTTTTCAGGCAAAGTACTTCCTGTGTAATGCAACCAAATGTAATTATTAGGTAATTCTAATTTAATATCGTATAAAGGAGTTGCAGTAAAACCATTCATAATAATATTATAAAGACTTGTATAATCGTTATTAATATTTTTAAAAGAAAACTTTCTTAAGCTTGAAGATTCATCATCATCACTTACAATACTAGTATAGTAAACTGTGTATTCATCTCCAATTTTTTGAATGTAGTTGTTGTTTACTTTTCCTAATTTTTCAACTGGTACAGTTTCAAGTACTTTAATTTGAGCAAATGAAACAAAACTAAAAAGCAAAACGGCAAGGGTAATAATCTTTTTCATAATGAATTTGGGGTTAATTTTTATACTATTTATAAATGCCGAAATTATGAAAAAATAGTTCTAAAATCACTTTTTTATTAACATTAAATTGTGATTTTTATCTAAATTTATGCAAACTTAAAATAAAAAAAATACAACTTTTTAATAATCAATAAATTATGTATAAAAAATCAATTACGATGCCTTGATTTTTTTATCAAATTTTTTAAAAATTATAAATATTAGCGCTATCTTTCTTTCTTAACAACCTTACGGGCGACTTCTATTTTGAATTTTTTGCCTTTCATCTTTTCATCCTTTACATTTTTAAGCACATCTTTTACCTTATTATATTTCACGGCAGCAAACGAAACAAAATCTTTTACTTCAATTAAGCCTAAATCAGCTTTTTCTAATTTTCCCTTTTGAGAAAAGAACCCAACGATGTCAATTTTATTCAATTTTGTTTTCTTTCCTCCACTAATATAAATAGTTTGAAATTCAGGCGGTTTTGGTAAAGTAGTTGTATTTTCTACTTCCAGGATTTGCATTTCGTAATCAATATAATCCAATTTTTTTTCACTTTCGTGAATGATTATATAAGCTGTACCTGAAGCCTGCATACGTGCTGTTCGACCATTTCTATGTATGAATTCGTCTTCTTTTAAAGGCAAATGATAATGAATGACGTGTTTCATTTCAGGGATATCCAATCCACGGGCAGCTAAATCTGTTGTAATTAAATAACTCATACTTCCGTTTCTAAACTGAATTAGCGCACGTTCACGCTCATCCTGATCCATTCCGCCATGATAATAAGTAGCGTAAATTCCTTTTTCGTTTAAAGTATCACTAATACGTTCAGCTGCATCACGATGATTACAGAATATAATTGCCGACTGAGATTTTAAAGAACAAATCAAATTAAATAAACTTCCTAATTTATCTTTTGCGGGTGAAACCACCATTTTCATCGAAAGATTTGCCTTTTCTTCTTCTTCAGGAATAAAATCTAAAACAGTAGGATTGATTACTCTTGTATATTTTGGAATTTCAATATCTGAAGTTGCAGAAACCAAAACACGTTTGTTCAACTTCGTAAGTTTTCCAATAATATAGGACATCTGCTCATGAAAACCCAATTGCAATGATTTATCAAATTCATCCAAAATTAAAGTCTGAATCTTATCTGTACGAAAAGTTTCTCTATCAATATGATCTGCAATTCTACCCGGAGTTCCAATCAAAACAGCTGGAGGATTGCTTAAATTATTGATTTCAGTATCAATTGAGTGACCTCCATAACATATATTAACTTTATATTGAGTTCCCATTTTTTTCCAAACCTGCTCAATCTGCAAACCTAATTCGCGAGATGGCACTAAAATTAAGCATTGAACCGAAAGTATCTCAGGCTGTAATAACTCTAGAATTGGCAGTAAAAAAGCCAGCGTTTTCCCTGATCCTGTTGGTGAAAGTAATAGAACATTATTTTCGTTTAAAATAGCATCCTGCGCTGCTTCCTGCATTTCGTTTAGGTTCTCAATTCCTAAATTCGAAAGTATATTATTGGAATGGTGATTTTTATTCATTTTGCAAAAGTAGGAAAATTAGATTTTAGATTGTGTTATTTTTACATTAACAGCAAATTACCAAGGTTGTAATAGTATTTTTAAGTCCTCAATCTATTTTTTATTTATATCCTTTTTTAATTATTTTTAAGGGCGAATTACACATACTAATTACTATAAACCGAAAAAATATGGAAAAGCATAGAATATTTACAACATCATTTGCAAGCGTATACCCACATTATATCAACAAAGCAGAAAAAAAAGGCCGTACAAAAGCCGAGGTCGATAACATAATTTGCTGGTTGACAGGATACAGTCAAGAAGAGCTACAGGAACAAATAGATAACAAAAAAGACTTTGAAACTTTTTTTGCAGAAGTACCTCAATTAAATCCAAATGTTTCAAAAATAAGCGGGGTAATTTGTGGTTATCGTATAGAAAATATTGAGAATCCTCTCATGCAAAAGATTCGTTATTTAGACAAGTTGATTGATGAACTGGCTAAAGGAAAGCCAATGGATAAAATTTTAAAAAGTTAGAAGAAAATAAAGACTTGCTAATCAATAAGAAACCCGGATAAACATTTTATATTTTGATATTTTCTTTGAATTTGATTTCTTCTAACAAAATAATAAGTAAGGGATTTGTTGTTTTTTACAACAATTTATAAATCTAAATTTCTTTATATTTGGTTCCTTTAAAATCCAAAATCATGAGACTTTTTACAATTTTCCTTTCCTTTTTTACCATTACTTTTTTTGCTCAAAACAATAAAAAATATGATACTTTTTTTGAGAAAGGAAATGGAAATCAGTCGGCTTCTTATGAAGAAACTATTGCTTATTATAAACTATTAGCTCATGATTTTCCTACAATTCAGATGAAAGAAATGGGTTTAACCGATTCTGGAATGCCTTTGCACATTATCGTTTACAATCCTGAAAAAGAATTTGATTTTGCAAAAATCCAAAGTAACAAGGCAGTACTTTTTATCAATAATGGTATTCATGCGGGAGAACCTGACGGAATCGACGCCACAATGCAGTTCTATAGAGATTTAGCTATTGGAAAATTGAAAACGCCTAAAAATACAGTTTTAGTTTGTATTCCTGTTTATAATATTGGTGGAGCTTTAAACAGAAATTCGACAACAAGAGCCAATCAGAATGGCCCTGAAATTTACGGTTTTAGAGGAAACGCCAGAAACTACGATCTGAATCGTGATTTAATGAAAATGGATACGCAAAATACCAAGAGTTTTGCTGAGATTTTTCAAAAAATAAATGCCGATGTTTTTATAGACAATCATGTTAGCAACGGTTCTGATTATCAATACAAACTGACTTATATAATGACGCAGCATAATAAGTTAGGAATTGTTTTAGGTGATTTCATGAATGATAAAATGATGCCGGCTTTGGTAAATGATTTGCAGCAAAAGAAAATAGAAACAACTCCTTATGTTGATTCGTTTAAAGATACTCCAGACAAAGGTTTTGGGCAGTTTGTTGATAGTCCGAGATATACTACTGGTTATACTTCTTTGTTTAACACAATTGGTTTTGTGGTAGAAACACATATGCTTAAAAAGTATGCAGATCGAGTAAAAGTTACTTATGAATACATGAGATCTACAATGGATTTTATGGATACCAATTATCAAAAAATAAAAGACTTGCGAATTAAAAATTTGGATCAATATCAACCTAAAAAAACATATACACTACAATGGGAATTAGACAGTACTAAAGCTGCAACTTTTTCATTTTTAGGATATGAAGCAGGATACAAAAAAAGCGATGCTACAAACGGAGATCGTTTGTATTATGACCAAAGCAAACCCTATAAAAAAGATGTACCTTATACAAAAGGATTCAAATCACTAAAAGACATTGTCATCCCTTCTGCTTATATCATACCAATTGGTTATTGGAATATTATTAATCTTTTGAAGACCAATAATATTTCGTTTACACAATTTAAAAATGATACAATTATTGAAGTCGAAAGTTATAAAATTTCAGATTTTAGAACCGTTTCTAATGCATATGAAGGACATTATTTACATTATAATACAAAAGTGACTTCTAAAATTGTAAAAATGGCTTTTGCTAAAGGTGACTATCTCATTTCAACAAAACAAAAAGGCGTAAAATATCTGGTAGAAGCTTTTGAACCGGAAGGCATTGATTCTTTTTTTAATTGGAATTTCTTCGATCCAATTCTACAGCAGAAAGAACATTATTCAGAATATATTTTTGAAGATACAGCAGCCCAATTATTAAAGGAAAATCCGCAATTAAAAGCAGAATTAGAAGCCAAAAAAAGAAATGACGGAGAATTTGCAAAAAACCCAGAAGCGCAGTTAAATTGGATTTATAAAAACTCCGTTTATTATGAAAAGGCGCATTTGCAATATCCAGTGTATCGATTGATGTAGTTTTTCGAATTTTTTTAACTGGAAAAAAAGATAGGATGTTAGAAAAACAACCAAAATAAAAATAATTTAAATTAGCCTGAAGGATTTCAAGAAATTTATTTTAATTCTCATTATGTGGATTTATCTTTATTGGCTTTTTTTTAATGAAAATCGCCAGAAACTGTTACGAACTTTTTAAACCTAGATCTCGAGCAATAGAAGCTGGTTAAAGAAGTAGCACTCATAGCCCGACAGCATGTCGATAAGAAGACAAATACACGCAAAGAAATTTTGCTATCTTATCGGGACGGCAGCAAACCCAAATTAAAGTCAAAATTCAATTGCAAAATCAATATCAATTTTCACATTTCAATTAACATTGATTTTTGATATTTACGTTGTAATTGCTATTACAAAGTGTTTTCTTCTTCAAAAAGTAATTTAATATTTTCGTAAGAATTCTTTAAGGCTTCTTTAATTTGCTCCGGATTTAGCCAGGCTACTTTTTCAATGCCTTCGTTTTCTTGCCCAACAGGAGTCCCTTCAAAATCAGAGTGCATCTCAAACCAATGTGTTATTTTAAGTTTGTATTTTCCATTTCGTTTAAAAACATGATACGTTTTTTGAAGTTTATTGGTGATTCGTAGTTTATTTACACCAGTTTCTTCTTCAACTTCGCGCATGGCAGTGTTTTCAATCTCTTCTCCTTTTTCAATTCCTCCTTTTGGCAAGTCCCATTTACCATTTCTGAAAATAAATAATACCTCTCCTTTTTTGTTGTACACAAAGCCTCCTCCTGCTTTATTTACAGGTATTTTGGCTTTTAACGTCCTCATGATTTCCTTTTCATCAGGATGGTATAAATAAGCTTTTTGAATTTTATTTTGAAAGATTTTAACTATAAGATGTTCTATATCAATACTTTCCAATAAAAACAATTGAAAATTAGTCTCTTTTGAGATTTCATTTGTCAAAAAAAGTGGTTTGTCGTTCACAAAAACTTTATACATTTGCACTATGATTTTTAATAAAGATACCGCCGAAAAAACAGCAGAATTGCTTTTGCAAATAAATGCAATTAAATTGAATCCAGAAAATCCTTTTACATGGGCGTCTGGGTGGAAATCACCTATTTATTGTGATAACAGATTAATTCTTTCATTTCCGGACATACGAAATCATGTTCGTAATGAGTTTGCAAAAAATATAGAAAAGCAATTTGGAAAACCAGATGTTATTGCCGGAGTAGCTACAGGAGCCATTGGAATTGGAATTCTTGTTGCCGAAAGCCTTGGATTGCCATTTGTATATGTGCGCCCGGAAGCAAAAAAACATGGAAGACAAAACCAAGTTGAAGGTTTTTTTGAAAAAGGACAAAATGTTGTAGTAGTTGAAGATTTAATTAGTACAGGAAACAGCAGTTTGATGGCTGTAGAAGCTTTACGCAATGAAGGTGCCAATATTAAGGGAATGGCAGCAATTTTTACCTATGGTTTTAATGTGGCTGAAGAGAACTTCAAAAACGCTAATATTGAATTATACACATTAAGCAATTATGAAAATTTATTAGATTTAGCGGTTCAAAAACAGTACATTACAGAAGAGCAGCAATCTACTTTACAAGAATGGAACGTAAGTCCTTCAACTTGGGGAAAAGAAAAATAATGTTGATTTCAAAAATATTGATTTTAGATGAACTATTTCTCAATTGATTTAAATAAAAATAAAGAATAAAAAATAATACTATGAACTTAGAAAGTCCAAAAGTTACTGTTCAAAAGTCGGCTCAATATTTATTTGATTTATTATCAGATGTAAAGAATTTTGAAAAATTAATGCCTGAAAACATTGCTAAATTTGAAGTAATTGGCGAAGATGCTTTTATTTTTGGACTGAAAGGTATGCCGGAAATAAAACTAAAAATGAAAGAAAAAACTGCTCCCAACAAAATTGTTTTAGGAGCAGCAAGTGATAAACTTCCTTTTACTTTGGTTTCAAACATTGAAAGTATTTCAGATAATGAAAGTACAGTTCAACTTCAATTTGAAGGTGAATTTAACGCAATGATGGCCATGATGATAAAAGGGCCAATTAGTAAATTTATTGAAACCCTGGCTACAAACATGACAAAATTATAAAACACAATATAAATAAAGTACAATAGAGCCTTTAGTTTACGCTAAAGGCTTTTATTTTTTTAATGGTATTAACTTTAAACGTTGGAATAACTTAGTTTAAAATGTTTTTAAGTTTTTTTTATCTTTGTACCCAAATAAATATAAAATGATTATGAATACTGATTTTACCATATTTTACACGGATGATGACCCTGAAGATTTAGATTTTTTTACAGATGCTTTAAATGAATTAGGTAATCATTTAAATATTGTTACACAAAATAATGGTAAAAAATTGTTGCATGATTTAAAAAATCCACCACCAAATCCTCATATTATTTTTTTAGATTTAAATATGCATGGACTTACAGGTTATGATGTTTTGAAAGAATTAAGAAGTTCAGAAGATCATAAAAACATTCCAATTATTATATTGTCAACATCTTCAGATAGTGTTGCCATTGCCAAAACGAGAGAACTTGGTGCCAGTTATTACATTCAAAAGCCGACAGATTTTGAATTTTTGCAAAAAGCAATTGATCATGTCTTAAAAATAAACTGGGATACTTTCAAGCCAAATGAGCATAATTTTTTATACTTAAATAAATAATTTTTCAAAAATGAATATTGAAAATTTGAAAACTGACGAATCAACAAGCGTTTCTTTCTTAAATAGTCTTAGATCGAAAACTTCGGAATCTCATCAAAATTTAGAAAAATTACCAATTTCAAGATCAATAATTGATCCTGAAATCACTATAAAAGAGTATGCTTTGTACTTATCATTGATGCATGACATCGTTCAGAATTTTGAAAATGATATCCATCCAATTTTAAGTGACGTTATTTCAGACTTGAATGAAAGGAAAAAAGCACAGCATATTTTAAACGACTTAGAAGTAACAGGAATTCAAAAAAAAAAAATCATTTCTCCTTTCATAAATTCTTCAGAGATGTCAGTGCAATTTGCAATGGGAATTATGTATGTTGTTGAAGGATCTACACTGGGTGGTCGATTTATTTTAAAAAACATCAAAGATTCTTTAGGTTATGATGAAGTAAACGGAGCATCTTATTTTTCTGGCTATGGAAATAAAACCGGAAGTTACTGGAAAAAATTTTTAAAAGAATTAACTGACTTTCAAGAGAAAACAAATTCAGAAGATGAAATTATCAATGGCGCAGCTTACGGATTTAAAATTATTAATGACCATTTATCTGCTCACTCCCTTTAGTTTATGAAAATAAGAGATATAGTAAATCGGAATATTGTAAATCTAACCAACTGTGAATTTGAACCCATTCATATACCAGGAAGTATTCAGCCACATGGTTTTTTAATTGGTATACATTCTATTACCTGGAAGATTGAATTTTGTAGTGGCAATATTCATGATTATATTGGATTAGATTACAGATCCTTATTGAATACTACTTTTACAGATTCTTTTGGACAAAATCAACAAGATTTAATTAAAGATTATATTTTTAATGAATTGTTACTGTCCTCTACACCATTAAGACTTATTTTTAACAGCCATTCGTTTTTATGCACGATTCACAAAAGCAACGATATTTATATTTTAGAAGCAGAATCATCAACATACATTAGTAAACAACAAACAAATGTTTACGATCAGACTGCACAGTTTTTGAATTATATGAACGAAGTACATGATTTAAAAGAATTATGTGGTATGGTCGCAAAGGGAACCCGAGAAATAACCGGTTATGACAGAGTCATGGTTTATCGTTTTGATAAAGATTATAACGGAGAAGTTTTTGCAGAGAGTGTTCGGGATGATTTAGAACCTTTTTTAGGACTGCATTATCCACATACTGATATTCCGCCACAGGCGAGAGAATTGTATATGAAAAATCTTTTGCGACTTATTGTAGATGTAAACTATAGCCCAGTGCCTCTTTACACTATTGATAATGGTGGTACAGATAAAAATCTTGACTTAAGTTTTTCTATTTTGCGAAGCACTTCTCCTATTCATGTTAAATATTTGCATAATATGGGAGTTGGTGCAACACTAACCATTTCATTAATACATCAAAAAAAGCTCTGGGGACTCATTGCTTGTCATCATTACAGCCCTAAAAACCTGACACCTGAAATTCGCTTAGCAGCACAATTACAAGGTCATTTTATTACTTCGCAGATTAATATTCGTCAGTCAAATGAAGAATACGAAGTAGCAAGAAAATCTAATACAGCATTAGAAAAGCTTAATTCTTTTAATCTGCCTGCAAAGGAAGAATCTTTTAATAAAATAGCTGAAAGTAACGAAATTCTCGAAATTTGTAATGCTGCCGGTGTAGCTATAATTTTTGATTATAATATTTATAAAAGCGGATTGACTCCTGATGATGAAAATATAACTAAACTTTTGCTTTGGGTTTCAGAACATTCTAAAAATAACTTTTTTTATACTGATAAATTAATAGACTTTTTACCAGACCCTGGTGATTATTGTCAGGAAGCTTCTGGTATCATCTATTATTCCCTAAGTGCAGATAATAATAATTGTATTATTTGGTTTCGTCCAGAATATTTAACTGAAGTTAATTGGGCCGGTGACCCGAACAAAGCTATCATTAAAGATAAAAATGGACTTTCCCCAAGAAATTCTTTTGAGTTATATAAAGAAATTATAAAATGTCAAAGTAAAATTTGGTTGCAGCCGGAACTAAATGCCGCTGCTAATTATGCACATACACTTCAAAAATTATTTAATTTGCTAATAATAACCGAAGAAGAAGAAAAGTATCGAAAATTAAGTGAAATATTAAAAGAAACTAATTCTGAACTGGAAAATATAAACTGGATTAGTACACATGATTTACAAGAACCACTTCGAAAAATTCAAATGATATCTTCGCGAATTTTGGGAAAACAAGATGAAGTAGTACCTGAAAAAGTTTTAAATTCTGTTCAAAGAATGAATAATTCGGCAAACAGAATGCAAATACTTTTAATTGATATCTTAAAATACACCAGAATTAAGCATCATACTGAATCTTTTGAAATTGTAAATCCTAATGAAGTGTTGATTGAAGTATTACATGATTTACAAGAATTAATAAATGAGAAAAATGCTATAATTAATATTGAAAAACTTCCATCAATAAAAGGAATGTCTTTTTTAATGAAGCAACTTTTTTCTAATCTAATTCAAAATTCACTTAAATACTCCATCACAGATAAAGCTTCCGTTATAAATGTTAAGTCATTAGGTATCGAAAAATCAGATGCAGGAGAATTGTTTGAAGTTCTAGAGTTTTCGGATAATGGAATAGGATTTGAACAAATTTTTGCAAAAAATATTTTTAAAATCTTTACACGATTACATGCACAAGATGAATATAAAGGTTCTGGAGTTGGGTTGGCTTTATGTAAAAAAATTATGCAGGTTCATAAGGGTTATATTGTTGCTGAAGGTACTCCAAACGAAGGAGCTACTTTTAAATTATTTTTTCATAAAGATCAATAGAGCATTATTATTTCCTTCACTTCAAAGTTTTTTATTGATTCATCTTCTAAAACAATCTGTAATTCTCCCATTGAAGTTACACCTTTAATAATTCCCATAAAATTTTCATTTTGAAGATTTCTAAAGGGCATTGGAACTCCTTTTCGAAACAAATTATCAACATATTCGTTCCAAAAATCAGCAGTATGAGTATTCCATAAGGCGATTTTTTCTTTTATTTTTTTGATAATTAAAAGAGGGAAAATCTCTTTATCAAATTCAGTTTGGGTAATCAGAGCCAAAGACGATGCATGAGGCAGATTTTCAAAATTAGTTTGGTTAACATTTAGGCCTAATCCAACTACTGACACGATTCTGCCATCACTTTTTAGCGTATTTTCGATCAATATGCCACCAATTTTCTTATTGTATGACATAATGTCGTTCGGCCATTTTATGCTTAAATCAGGAATATTTAACGTTTTTAGCACTTCTACTACCGATAGTGAAACCACAATATTAAGATCAAAAAACTGCTGATTATCAAATACAAAATCCTTTACCAAGGCACTCATAATTAAGTTTTTACCAGACTCTGATTGCCACTTTGCCCCCATTTGTCCTTTTCCTTTACTCTGATTTTCAGCTATTACTACTGTAAAATTATCAAGCTTTTCTTGACTTGATAGCGATTTAAGGAAATCATTTGTAGAATCTATGGCATCGAGTTTGATTAGTTTCATTCTGATAATTTAAATAACTTAATTTAATATTTTGTTAAGGTTCAAAAATAATGACAAATTTTGGTAACTTTACAAATTCATATAAAATAATTCATGGCGAAAAAGACTATTAATAATGATGTTCTATTGGCGAACATAATCAAAGGGATTGAAGAAGTAAAAGGAAATGACATAGATATTCTTGACTTAAGGGACATCGATACGGCTGTTTGTGACTATTTTGTTATTTGCAACGGTAGTTCAAACACTCAGGTTAACGCCATAGTAAACTCCATTCAAAAAACAGTATCCAAAGACTTAAAAGATAAACCGTGGCACGTAGAAGGAACCGATAATGCAGAATGGGTTCTTATGGATTATGTTCATATTGTGGTACATGTTTTCCAAAAACATATTCGTGAATATTACAACATCGAAAGCCTTTGGGGTGATGCCAAAATAACTACAATCGAAAACAAATACTAAAAGAAAATTTCTCTAATGGCTAAAGATAATAATCCAAATCCGAATAAATTTAAAATAAGTCCCTGGTTAATATATACCGCAATACTTCTGGTTTTTTTATTTATAAGTTTTGCAACAGGAGGTTCAAATTTAAGCGAGCCTGCTCAATTAAAATCGTCTGACATTGATAATATGTTAGCCAAAGGGCAAATCAAAAACGTTATTATTTTCAATAATAAAGATGCTGAAATTTACCTTTCAGATGCCGCTTTAAAAGATCCTGCAAATAAAAAAGTAGCCAAAGATATGTTTGACAGACCTAACAAAGGTCCTCATTACACTACAAAATTTGGTGATCTAAAATCTTTTCAGGAGAAATTAGACAAAGCTAAAGCCGAAAAAAAATTAGTTGATTATGATTTTAAAGAAGCAAGCAATTGGAGTGACATCTTAGTGAGCTTACTTCCAATAATCATCATTATTGGTGTATGGATTTTTATTATGCGTAAGATGTCTGGCGGCGCAGGAGGCGGTGGCGGACAAATTTTCAATATAGGAAAATCAAAAGCTAAATTATTTGATGAAAAAACAGATATCAAAACAACATTTAAGGATGTGGCCGGTTTAGAAGGTGCTAAAGAAGAAATACAAGAAATTGTAGAATTCCTTAAAAACCCCGAAAAATACACCAATTTAGGAGGTAAAATTCCAAAAGGTGCTCTTCTGGTAGGACCTCCGGGAACTGGTAAAACCTTATTAGCAAAAGCTGTTGCAGGTGAAGCTCAGGTTCCATTTTTCTCATTATCTGGTTCTGATTTTGTTGAGATGTTTGTAGGAGTTGGCGCTTCACGTGTTCGTGATTTATTCAAACAGGCTAAAGAAAAATCTCCGGCTATCATTTTCATTGATGAGATTGATGCTGTTGGTAGAGCGAGAGGAAAAAGCAACATGTCAGGCGGAAATGATGAAAGAGAAAACACTCTGAATCAATTGTTGACAGAAATGGATGGTTTCGGCACAAATTCTAACGTAATTGTTTTAGCAGCAACAAACAGAGCTGATGTTCTTGACAAAGCATTAATGCGTGCAGGACGTTTTGACAGGCAAATTTTTGTTGACTTACCAGACATTCGTGAAAGAGCTGAAATCTTTGCAGTTCACTTGGCTCCTATCAAAAAAGTTGAAGGACTTGATTTAGATTTTTTGGCAAAACAAACTCCAGGATTTTCCGGAGCTGATATTGCAAATGTTTGTAATGAAGCAGCTTTAATCGCTGCCCGTAACAATAAACCTGCTGTTGACAGACAAGATTTCCTTGATGCTGTTGACAGAATTATAGGCGGACTTGAGAAGAAAAATAAAATTATTACTCCCGAAGAGAAAAGAGCAATCGCTATTCATGAGGCTGGTCACGCAACTGTAAGCTGGATGTTAGAGCATGCTGCACCATTAATTAAAGTAACTATTGTTCCTCGTGGACAAAGTTTAGGAGCCGCATGGTATTTACCAGAAGAAAGACAAATTGTAAGAACTGACCAAATGTTAGACGAAATGTGTGCTACAATGGGTGGAAGAGCTGCTGAAAAAGTGACTTTTGACAGAATTTCAACCGGAGCATTAAGCGATTTAGAAAAAGTTACACGTCAGGCTCGTGCTATGGTGACAATTTACGGCTTAAATGATAAAATTGGAAATGTTACCTACTACGATTCAACAGGGCAGAGCGAATACAACTTCTCTAAACCTTATTCTGATGAAACTGCGAAAATTATTGACGCTGAAATTTCAGAATTAATTGAAGGTCAATATCAAAGAGCTATTCAAATTTTGGAAGACAATAAAGACAAGTTAAATCAACTTGCCGATATATTAATTGAAAAAGAAGTTATTTTTAAAGATGACTTAGAAACTATTTTTGGAAAGCGTACTTTTGATAAAAATTTAGGCGAAGTGGTTTCGTAAATTTCAACTAAATATTTAATATTTTTTAAAATCTTAATTCAAAAACCTCTTTTGAATTAAGATTTTTTTATCTTTGAGCGTTTTCAATTAACATGTAAAGTATTTCATATAAAATGAGTTTTTTCAAAAAAATATTTGGTTCTGCCAATACTTCATCAGATGAGGAAAATGAAAGTGAGTATGGAAACAATCCTGCTCCAAACAGTCATTTATCAATAGATGAACAATTCATTTTTAATTTTAAAAAAAATGGAGGGAAATTTTTGTATTGCGAAAACAAGCAAGAAGTTGAAGAGCAATTTGAAAATATTTTAGAAGAAAATGATTGGTTTGAGAGTGAAGCTTTATGTTACGAACCAGGGCTTTTTAATCTATTAGAAGAGAATAAATTACTTTATATTTCTCCTAAAAGTCCCAAATTTTTATTGGCTTCCTGTGAAAATCTTATTGCTGATGAAGGTTCCATTTTATTTTCATCAAAACAAATTAGACAAGACAAACCAAACGAATTACCTCCTAATATCGTCATAATAGCAACAACAAGTCAAATACTCCCTGTGAAAAGTGACGGATTAAGTGCTATTAAAAGAAAATACGAAAGAGATTACCCTACGAATATTACCACAATAAAATATTTCGAAAAAGCAAAAGAAGAAGATTTTACTCAATACGGAAGTGTTGCTAAAAATTTATATTTATTGCTCTTAGAGGACCTTTAAGATGAATGAAACACTCAAGAGAACCATTTCTGGTGCTGTTTATATCGCTTTATTATTAACATCTATTCTGTTTTCTACCGAAAGCTTTATTATTCTTTTTGGCATTTTTCTAATTATTGCTATTTATGAGTTTTGTAATTTAGCGAATCTTAATAAAGTCTTTTCAATTCTTTTTGGAATTTTATTATACACAACTATTATGTTGGTTAGTCACTATAATAAAGCGACTACTGCATATTTAGTCCAGACATTTAATTTAAGATTAAATTTAAATACCAATATTCAGCAATTAGACTTGATATTACTTGCTGTTACTATTGTTATATCTATCAAATGTATTTTATTCTTATTTTATGACAGTGTTCAAAAAATAAGTACATCGTCAAAATATTTATATTTGCTAGGATACATTACACTACCATTTGTATTTATCGTTAAAATTTCTTTTGGCACCAATGATTACAATCCAAAAATTATTATCGGATTATTTATTTTGATCTGGACCAATGATACATTTGCTTATTTGGTAGGGAAATCTATTGGAAAGCATAAATTATTCGAACGTATTTCACCTAAGAAAACCATTGAAGGCTTTCTTGGAGGGACTATTTTTGCTGCTTTTGCAGGTTTTTTGATTTCAAAATTATACATTCAGCCCAATCCGGATTTCAGCAACAGATCAATCTTAATTTGGATGATTATCGCTTTAATTGCCAGTGTTTTTGGAACAATTGGAGATTTGATTGAATCTAAATTTAAAAGAATTGCAGGTGTTAAAGATAGTGGAGCCATAATGCCGGGTCATGGAGGGGTTTTAGATCGATTAGATAGTGTTATATTTGTAGCACCAATTATATTTTTATTTTATCAAATTTTATATTATGTTTCATAAAGAAGGAGGTCCATCCATTTTATTAGGTACTGTTTTTGCGGTTGCCGTACTTTTAATTGCCGACAAATTCATTGATATCACATGGCTAAGAATGCTTGTACAAATTGCAGGCCTAATAGTTTTGATTATTATCTTACAGTTTTTTAGAAATCCTAAAAGAATTGCAATTATAAACAGTGATCACATTCTTGCTCCGGTTGACGGAAAAGTTGTAGTTATTGAAGAAGTTTATGAAAGTGAGTTTTTTAAAGACAAACGTTTACAGATTTCTATTTTTATGTCACCTATCAACGTACACGTTACGCGTTATGCAATGGATGGTGTTATAAAATTCAGTAAATACCATCCTGGAAAATTTTTAGTAGCCTGGCACCCAAAAGCTAGTGAAGAAAATGAAAGAACGACCGTTGTAATTGAAAATGAAACTTTCGGTCAAATATTATACAGACAAATTGCAGGTGCATTAGCACGTAGAATTGTTAATTATGCTAAGGAAGGAATGCAGGTTATTCAGGGAACCGATGCCGGTTTTATTAAATTTGGTTCAAGAGTAGATTTATTTTTACCTTTAGGTACGCCAATTAATGTGGTATTAAATCAAAAAGCAATTGGCGGTAAAACTGTTATTGCTACAAAAGCTTAAATGACTAAAAAAGATCTGGATTTTCGTTTTTCAGAGGCTGTAGAAACTGCAATGAAGATGACACAAGCCTCGCTGCCGCAAGATGTGCAGCTAAGACTTTATGCTTATTACAAACAAGCAACTTTTGGAACTGCTGTATATAATCAATCTGAAAATTTTGATCTACGCAATGCATTCAAAACAAATGCCTGGATGCAAATTAGCCATCTATCTATTGAAGAAGCTAAAGAGAATTACATTGAAATAATTAATTCACTAACATTAAAATAATTTAAATTATGAAGAAAAACATCATTCGTTTTACTGTCACAGCTTCATTTCTGATATTGTTTTCATGTAATGATAATAAATTAACTGAAGTTGTTGAAGTGCCTTTACCTACAAAAGAAGAAAAAATCATAATAGGTATTCCTGCCGATGTAAAAGCAAATGAAGGCTCATTTGCTCTGACAAAACTGCTTTTTGCATATGATGCTTTAGCACCTGCTATAAGATCATTGACTTTAGAAACTCATTATTCAAAACATTATTTAGCTTACACTAATAATTTGAATAAAGAAATTGTTTCAACAGAATTTGAAAATGCTCCAATTGAAGATATTCTCAAAAAAATGGATATGAACAATACGAAGCTTCGTCAAAATGCAGGAGGATATTACAATCATACCCTTTATTTTGACATTTTAACTCCAAAAGAGCAAACTCCAAAAGATACTTTAGCTGGTTCGATAAACAAAGAGTTTGGGTCTTTTAACAATCTTACAACTCAATTTAAAAATGAAGCTACAAAACAATTCGGTTCAGGATGGGTTTGGCTGGTTGTAGATAAAGCAGGGAAATTACAAATTACAACTACCGAAAATCAGGATAATCCATTAATGAGAAATGCTTTGATACCAGGCACACCTATTTTAGGAATAGACCTATGGGAACATGCCTATTATCTGGATTATCAGAATAGAAAAGGAAGCTATATCGATTCTTTCTATAAATTAATTAATTGGGAAAAAGTAAACGAAAATTACAAAACCGCCCTGAGTAAGGTTAAAAAGTATTAAAAAAATATTTAAAAAAAGTTTGATGAAAATTCCATCAAACTTTTTTTATAGCCAAAATCCAGATTATTTAAGTATTAAATCCCTGCAATCTCCTTTATTTCATCAATAATACGAAGTGCCAGAACATCTGCTTTTTCCTGAGAAGAAGCTTCTGTATAGATACGGATAATCGGTTCAGTATTTGATTTTCTTAAATGAACCCATTCTGCATCAAAATCGATTTTTACACCGTCAATTGTTGTGATATCTTCATCTTTATATTTTTCAGTCATAGCAATTAAAATTGCATCCACATCAATTTGTGGTGTTAATTCAATTTTATTTTTGCTCATATAATATTCCGGATATGAAGCACGTAATGCAGAAACTGACATTTTTTTATTCGCTAAATGGGTTAAAAATAAAGCTACTCCAACTAGACTATCTCTTCCGTAATGTGATTCGGGATAAATAATTCCACCATTACCTTCTCCACCAATAATAGCGTTATTTTTCTTCATTAACTCTACAACATTTACCTCACCTACTGCACTTGCTTCGTAGCTTCCTTTATGTGTATTAGTCACATCACGCAACGCGCGCGAAGATGACATATTAGAAACTGTATTTCCGGGAGTTTTGCTCAAAACATAATCGGCACAAGCTACTAAAGTATATTCTTCTCCAAACATCTCTCCGTCTTCACAGATAAATGCCAAACGATCAACATCAGGATCAACTACAACTCCTAAATGTGCTTTCTCTTTAACAACTAATTCTGAAATAGCAGTCAGGTGTTCTTTTAAAGGCTCTGGATTATGAGGAAAATGTCCGTTTGGTTCACAATATAATTTTACAACTTCAACACCCATTAATTCTAATAATTTCGGAATAATGATTCCTCCAGATGAATTTACTCCATCAACAACTACTTTAAATTTTGCTGCTTTTACAGCCTGAACATCAACTAATGGCAAGTTTAAAACCTCGTCAATATGAATATCCATATACGCATCATTTACTGTAATCTCTCCTAAATTATCTACATCTGAGAAATCGAAAGCTTCCGCTTCTGCAATTTCAAGAATTTTTGCACCTTCAGCTCCGCTTAAAAATTCTCCTTTTTCATTCAATAATTTTAAAGCATTCCACTGTTTTGGATTATGAGAAGCTGTTAAAATTATCCCTCCATCTGCTTTTTCCAATGGCACAGCAATTTCTACTGTTGGTGTTGTAGAAAGTCCAAGATCAATTACATTAATTCCTAAACCTATCAATGTATGTACAACCAGATTATGAATCATTGGTCCTGAAATTCTGGCATCACGACCAATTACAACAGTCAATTTTTCTTTTGAAGTGTTATTTTTTAGAAAGGTTCCATATGCCGATGCAAATTTTACAGCATCAACAGGAGTCAGGTTATCACCTACCTTTCCACCGATAGTTCCACGTATTCCTGAAATCGATTTTATTAAAGTCATTTTTGTGAGTTATAGTATTTATTACAAATATAAAAAAGTTGCCCGGTTACTAAGATATAAAGCACTAAGATTTTAAAATAATCGCTAAACATTAAAACAAAAAACTGTTTTTTTTTAACAAAAATGATTTAAAAAGTTTTTTATACATTTACAATGAAGATCTAGTTTCTTTAGCCTTCAGAATCTTAATAACTCAAAAAAATGAATTTCCTTGCCCATATTTATCTTTCCGGCGAAAATGATTTAATCAAAATTGGCAATTTTATGGCCGATGGTATTCGTGGTAAACAATTCGATCATTTTCCTCATGATGTGCAAAAAGGAATTATTTTACATCGCTTTATAGATACCTATACTGATTCTCATGATATCTTCAGAAAAAGCACCAAGCGTTTACATGAAAAATACCATCATTACGCCGGAGTTATTGTAGACATTGTGTATGATCATTTTTTAGCCAAAAACTGGACCAAATATTCAGATGAAAAGCTGGAAGATTTTATTCATCGTTTTTATAATTCATTGCATGCTAATTATGCTATACTTACTGAAAAAACACAGAGTTTAATGCCGTATATGATCGAAAGAAACTGGCTTTTGAGCTACCAAACAGTCGAAGGTATTCATCAGATTTTAACTCAAATGGATCGAAGGTCGAAAAACATATCTAAAATGCAATTTGCCAGCGAAGAATTAAAAGAATTTTATGCCGATTTTGAAAACGAATTCACTACTTTCTTTGAAGATATTCAGCATCACTCCAAACAAAAATTGCTTTCCTTATAAAATCAATATTTTCTCGATATGAAAAAAATTACTTTTTTATGCTGTTTCATTTCCGCTTTAAATTTTGCACAGCAAAATTCGACCGGATTAATTGCTTCAAAGGCGATGGTAGTTTCTGCAAGAGAAGAAGCCTCAAAAATTGGCGTTGAAATTATGAAAAAGGGAGGAAATGCTTTTGATGCTATGGTTGGAACCGAATTAGCCCTGGCAGTTTGTTTTCCGTTTGCAGGAAATATTGGAGGGGGCGGTTTTATGGTATATCGGAGAGGAAATGGCGAAGCCGGATCTTTAGATTATCGCGAAAAAGCGCCTTTAGCTGCTTCAAAAGATATGTTTTTAGATAAAGATGGAAATGTCATAAAAGGAAAAAGTACAGAAACCGCTCTTGCAATTGGTGTTCCTGGAACAGTAGCCGGAGTTTTTGCCGTTCATAAAAAATACGGTTCAATGCGAATGTCCGAAATTTTAAAACCTGTCATTGCTTTAGCTGAACGAGGAGTCGTAGTAACAAAAAAACAAGAAAAAAATCTGCACGATTATAGAGATGCAATTATAAAAATAAACGGCTCATCGACACTTTTGGCAACTAATTTTAAAGAAAATGACACTATTAAATACCTTGCTCTTGCCAATACTTTAAAACGAATTTCAAAATATGGAAGAAATGAGTTTTATAAAGGACAAACAGCAAAAATTCTAGTTAATTATCTGCACAAAAAGGGCGGAATTATTACGCTTGAAGATTTGTCTAAATATGAAGCTAAATGGAGAAAACCACTACAATTTACCTATAAAGATTTAAAAATCACATCTATGTCTCCACCAAGCAGCGGTGGGATTTGCCTTGCCCAAATTTTAAAAATGATTGCTCCTTATAATTTAGAAAAGATGGGGCATAATTCAGCAGAGGCTATCCAGATAATTGTTGAAGCAGAAAGAAGAGCTTATGCCGACAGAAGCCAGTTTTTAGGTGATCCGGATTTTGTAAAAATTCCTGTAAAAGCATTACTGTCTGATGATTATTTAAAAAACAGAATGTCAACTCTTAACGTTGATAAAGCCAGCTTATCCTCTGAAATAAAAGAAGGAAATGTAACGTATAACGAAAGTACCGAAACTACCCATTATTCTATTGTTGACAAATTTGGAAATGCGATCGCAGCTACAACAACTTTAAATGATGGTTATGGATCAAAATATTACTGCGAGGAGTTAGGGTTCTTTTTAAACAATGAAATGGATGATTTTAGTGCTAAACCGGGATCACCAAATATGTTTGGATTAATTGGAAACGAAGCCAATAGTATTGCACCACAAAAACGCATGTTAAGTTCGATGACGCCAACAATTGTAGAAAAAGACGGAAAACTTTTTATGGTAGTGGGAACTCCGGGCGGTTCAACAATTATAACATCTGTCTTGCAAACTATTTTAAATGTGTACGAATATAAATTAAGTATGCAGGATGCTGTAAATGCACCTCGTTTTCATCATCAATGGTTGCCGGATCTTGTTACTTTTGAGCCAAATACTTTTGATAGTAGCACCATAGACAAACTTAAAGCTAAAGCATATCTAATCAATGAGAAAACAACCCCAGTAATTGGTAAAGTTGATGCTATTTTAGTCCTGCCAAACAAAACTCTTGAAGCTGGTGCGGATTTTCGAGGAGACGATACAGCTATAGGATTTTAAATTTTAAAAAAGATTTGTATTGAAATTTATACAAATTTGGATGTTAAAAGCTAAATTTGCAATATCCCTAACTTTTACAACAGAATGCTAAAAAAATATTTCAGAAAACTAGAAAGTATTATTGCCTTAGCGCAATCTTTAATGACACCAAAGCAATTTATTTTTTTATCAAGTGTTTTAATTGGTATATCTTGTTCATTGGCAGTAATTATATTAAAAACTTTTGCCCATAACGTTTTCTCCTTTGCTACTTACATCAACGGAATTTTAAAACTAAGTTTCATCAACAGTATTTTACCAATTATCGGAATTATTCTTACTGTTTTTGTTGTAAAAAGAATATTAAATGGTAGTATTGAAAAAGGAACTTCTCAAATATTATACGCTGTTGCTAAAAAAGCAAGTATTATTCCAAGAAAGCAGATGTATGCGCAAATTGTAACCAGCTCACTGACTGTTGGTCTGGGAGGTTCAGCCGGTCTTGAGAGTCCGATTGTGGTTACTGGAGCAGCATTTGGATCAAATTTTGCACAAAATTATAAACTACAATATAAAGACAGAACTTTACTTATTGGCTGTGGTGTGGCTGCAGGAATCGCTGCTGCTTTCAATGCGCCTATTGCAGGAGTTCTTTTTGCTATCGAAGTCTTATTGGTAGATGTAAGTATTTCAGCCTTCACCCCTATTATGATCTCTGCAGCTACAGGTGCTTTAGTCTCTGCAATTGTATTAGATGAAACCATTTTATTGTCTTTTAAAAAACAAGAAGTTTTTAATTATAACAATATCCCTTTTTATGTACTTTTAGGTATATTGACAGGTTTTATGGCTGTTTATTATGCACGAAACTTTCAAAGAGTTGAGCACTATTTTGTAAAATTAAAAATGAATCCTTACAAAAAAGCTTTGTTTGGTTCATCTCTTCTGGCTCTGTTGATTTTTATTTTTCCAACTCTTTTTGGAGAAGGATATGAAAGCATCAAAATCTTATCAGAAACTGATCCTGGAAAAATATTAGACAATACTTTGTTTGGTGATTTTAGAAACAATCAGTGGGTTCTGCTTATTTTTGTAGGTTTTACAATGATGGTAAAAGTATTCGCTTCCGGATTAACAATTGGAAGTGGTGGAAATGGCGGTAATTTTGCCCCATCCTTATTTTTGGGATCTTATCTTGGATATTTCTTTTCAAAAGTTATTAGTCTGATAGGTTTATCAAAACTTCCAATAAGTAATTTTACTATGGTTGGTATGGCCGGTATTTTGAGCGGATTGTTTCATGCGCCGCTTACCGCTATTTTCTTAATTGCAGAAATTACCGGTGGATATAGCTTAATGATCCCCTTAATGATTGTATCTTCGATAAGTTTTGCAATTTCAAAACGTTTTGAGAAATATTCACTTGATGTGAAAGGTCTGGCAAAAAAAGGTCATGCTTTTACGAGTAACAAAGATTCAAATATCTTATCTACTTTAGATATTGACAGCATCATTCAATGCGATTATTTAACTGTTCATCCTGATGAGAACCTGAGTAAATTAGTTGATCTTATATCGCATTCCAATCAGGTAGTTTTTGCCGTTGTATCAAATGAAAAAAAACTTCTTGGAGTTGTTCATTTTAATAACATCAGGGAAATAATTTTTAACACATATCGTGTAAAACACACTTTAATTAAAGAAGTTATGAAAACCCCATCTGCAACTATTTCTTCATTTGACAGTATGGAAATTGTAATGAGCAAATTTGAAAAATCTAAGTCCGCTTTTCTTCCTGTAATACGAAATGAAAAGTATTACGGATTCATTTCCAAATCTATAGCGCTTGAAGCCTATAGAACAAAACTGCGTTCTATGACCATTGAATAATATTAATATCGGATAGTTTATTTTTTGCTTTATCCGATATTAAAAAGCACCTTGTTAGGTAATGTGGAATATTGACTTAACATATAAACTGAATTTTAATCAACTTCTCGATGATAACAAAAAAAGGGGTGATTTTCAAAACAGGATACTATTCCATATATATAGCAACCAATAAGAGAAGTGCTAACAAAAGTTACCGTTTTTTGTTACAATTTTTAACATAAACTTCTATATTCTAGCACAAAAAGAACAAATCAAAGTGGTAACTTTGCGTTTTGCTCAAATTTATGTTAGAAAAAGACAATACTATTGAAGTTCTTGGTGCAAGAGTTCATAATCTAAAAAATATCGATATTTCTATTCCGCGTGATAAACTTGTAGTCATTACAGGGCTTTCCGGTTCGGGAAAATCATCTTTAGCATTTGATACGATTTATGCCGAAGGACAGCGTCGTTATGTAGAAACTTTTTCGGCTTATGCCAGACAGTTTCTTGGTGGTTTGGAGCGTCCGGATGTGGATAAAATTGATGGACTTTCGCCAGTAATTGCAATTGAACAAAAAACAACCAGTAAAAGCCCGCGATCGACTGTTGGAACAATTACTGAAATATATGATTTCTTAAGACTCTTATACGCCCGTGGTGCAGATGCTTATAGCTACAATACAGGCGAAAAAATGGTTTCCTATTCTGATGACCAAATTAAAGATTTGATTATTCAGGATTTTAATGGAAAACGCATTAATATTTTGGCACCGATTATTCGTGCCAGAAAAGGACATTATGCCGAATTGTTCCAGCAAATTACCAAACAGGGATTTTTGAAAGTTCGTGTAAATAGCGAAGTTCAGGATTTGGTTTCCGGAATGAAACTGGATCGTTATAAAACTCATGATATTGAAATTGTTGTTGACAGAATGCTGATTGAAGATACTGAAGACAATCAAAAGCGATTGTCAGAAAGTATCAATACAGCGATGCATCATGGCGAAAACGTGTTGATGATTTTAGATCAGGATACGAATGAAGTACGTTATTTCAGCAGGAATTTAATGTGTCCCACAACCGGAATTTCGTATCAAAATCCAGAGCCGAATTTATTTTCTTTCAACTCTCCAAAAGGAGCTTGTCCGCATTGCAATGGTTTGGGAACGGTTCATGAAATCAACGTAAAAAAGATTATTCCAAATTCGAAATTATCTATAAAAAGTGGTGGTTTTGCTCCACTTGGCGAATACAAATCTTCCTGGATATTTAAGCAATTAGAAACTATTGGAGAAAAATTCGGATTTAAAATGACCGATCCGATTGAGAAAATTCCGCAAGAAGCCATGACCATGATTTTGTATGGCGGAAAAGACAAATTTGCTATAAACTCAAAAGATCTTGGCGTAACAAGGGAATATAAAATAGATTTTGAAGGAATTTCAAATTTCATCAAAAATCAATACGATGAAAGCGCAACAACAAGCATAAAACGCTGGGCAAAAGATTTCATGGACGAAGTAAATTGTCCGGTTTGTGAAGGTTCTCGTTTAAAAAAAGAAGCACAGTTTTTTAGAGTAAATGGAAAAAACATCACCGAATTATGTGATATGGATATTTCCGATTTAACAGCCTGGTTTCAGGATTTAAATAATCATTTATCAGACAAACAACTTTTAATTGCTTCTGAAGTTGTAAAAGAGATTAAAGATCGTTTGAACTTCCTGATGAATGTTGGTTTGAATTATTTAGCTTTAAGCCGAAGTTCAAAATCACTTTCGGGAGGAGAAGCTCAGCGAATCCGTTTAGCAACACAAATTGGTTCGCAATTAGTGGGTGTTTTGTATATTCTGGATGAACCGAGTATTGGTTTACACCAAAGAGATAATGAAAAACTGATTAAATCACTGGAACAACTGCGTGATATTGGGAACTCTGTAATTGTTGTAGAACATGATAAAGACATGATTGAAACTGCAGATTACGTTATTGATATTGGTCCGAAAGCAGGAAAATACGGAGGAGAAATTATCAGTATTGGAACTCCCGCAGAAACTTTGAAATCAAACACAATCACCGCACAATATTTGAACGGTAGAATGAAACTGGAGATTCCAAAAGAACGTCGAAAAGGCAACGGAAAGTTTTTAAAACTAACCGGAGCAACCGGAAATAACCTGAAAAATATTTCTATTGAATTGCCCTTGGGACAAATGATTTGCGTTACGGGAGTTTCAGGAAGTGGGAAATCCACTCTGATTAATGAGACGCTCTACCCTATTCTGAACGCCTATTATTTTAATGGTGTAAAAAAACCACAGCCTTATAAAAAAATCGAAGGTCTGGAACATATTGACAAAGTAATTGATATTGACCAAAGCCCGATTGGGAGAACACCACGTTCGAATCCGGCGACTTATACAGAAGTTTTTACCGAAATCAGAAACTTGTTTACAATGACGTCCGAAAGCATGATTAGGGGTTATAAAGCAGGGCGTTTTAGTTTCAACGTAAAAGGTGGACGCTGCGAAACGTGCGAAGGCTCGGGTGTGAGGACTATTGAAATGAACTTTTTACCGGATGTTTATGTAGAATGTGAAACCTGTCAGGGAAAACGTTTTAACAGAGAAACACTTGAAATTCGATACAAAGGGAAATCCATTTCTGACGTTTTGAACATGACGGTTGATGAAGCGGTTCCATTTTTTGAAAACATTCCGAAAATTTATAGAAAAGTAAAAACCATTCAGGATGTTGGTTTAGGATATATTACGCTTGGTCAGCAAAGTACTACTCTTTCGGGCGGTGAAGCACAACGTATCAAACTAGCGGGAGAATTATCTAAAAAAGACACCGGAAATACGTTTTATATTTTGGATGAACCTACAACTGGTTTGCATTTTGAAGACATTCGTGTTTTAATGGATGTAATCAATAAACTGGTTGATAAAGGAAACACCATTTTAGTAATCGAACATAATATGGATGTCATCAAACTTGCAGATTATATTATAGATATTGGTCCAGAAGGTGGAAAAGGCGGCGGACAGTTGATTGCCAAAGGAACTCCTGAAGAAGTAGCAAAAAATAAAAAGAGCTATACTGCTAAATTTTTGAAAAAAGAGTTGTCATAACTCGTTGAGTATTTAGCCATAAAGAAGCAACTTTTTTTTAAAGTTGCTTTTTTATATTTTTCGTCTTACTGAAGCTAATTTAATATAAGTTTCGAAGAAAGACATTGTCAGAGTTAAATCTAAAAGTCAAGAACTCCTGGATCTAATACTCAAAATTCTGTTCTCCGGAATTTCTTATTTTATCTTTTTTTAACTACTTACTTCTTTTATGTCAGATACAGTTTAGCAGTCAACTGCCTGAATCGTTTCAATTTTATCACTTTACACATTTTTACTTGTTTCATAAGACTTTGAAATTATTGCATAGTTTCATAAATTATATTGCTTAATTTAGTAATGAATCTTTTCTTAAAGAATTATTTTAAAAAAATAAAGATTATGTCTAAATATTCCAAAAGCAATCATGTTAAATTACAATTTTACTATTATCTAAATCCAGATGTACTTTTTCTGGCGAAAGATCTTTTGGGGAAAGTACTTTTTACTCAAATAAATGGAGAAATTACAGCAGGTATAATTATAGAAACTGAAGCCTATTTTGGAGAAAAAGACAAAGCTTCTCATGCCTATGGCGGAAGACGAACTAACAGAACTGAAACGCTATACAGTGAAGGAGGTGTTTCTTATGTTTATTTATGTTATGGCATTCATCATCTCTTTAATGTTGTTAGTTCTGTGGGAGGAGAACCTCATGCTGTATTGATAAGAGGTATTGAACCCTTAATAGGAAAAGATATTATGGAATTTAGACGCAATATGCCTGCAAGTAAAGCAGCGATTTCATCAGGTCCCGGATCTGCAGCTAAAGCACTCGGAATTGATCGCTCCTTTAACCAAAAAGATTTAACGGGAGAAGAAATCTGGATTGAGGATCAGGGTATTCGATATAATGCAGACGAAATTGTCTCTACACCGCGTGTTGGCGTATCATACGCACAGGAAGATGCACTTTTACCATGGCGCTTTTTTATTAAAGGCAACAAGTATGTAAGTAAACCTAACAAATTATAAGCTTAAAATTAATAGAAAAGCTAAACAAAACCAGTACGCCAAATCACTTTTAATATTTTTTTTCTTGTTCTCTGTATAAAAAACAGAAAATAACAACTAATTTACAGAGCGAAACACTTAAAACCACAGGGAGTTGGTATAAGAAAAAAGATAAAGACAGTTATAATTTTAAAAAATACCGAACACCCAAATGCGAAGAATGTCCTGTAAAACATTTAAGTGCCAGCAGAAAATCAGGCAGGGAAATAGACCATAGCCAATATTGTGATGCTTTAGAAGAAAACAACAACCGTTATCAGGAAAACCCAGAGCTGTCCCGTAAACGACAGGAAATTAACGACCATATCTCTGGAACAATCGATACGTGCGTTATACTGCGCTTATTGTACTGTTAAAAAACCTGCGTTTGTATTACCTCAAATATAACATAAAAGTTATGCTAAAACGGGAGCTTCTGAAAATCCTGGTCCACCTGCCTCGTATCTTTGGCGGTAGCCAAAACCCCAATCGCTGTAAAAGTTAATTTTATGGGTAAGGGAAAACACGAGAAAACCAAGCAGAAACTACTTCCAAAAAAAAAGAGGCGCAATAGCCTGTTGAAGTTCCTGTAATTTATTTATCGAAAAAAGCATAGTTGCAGAATCTCAGTGGTTACGTTCAACACGGGCTTCATTGTTCGTGCTACGTACGCAACGAATCCCTTAGCTGTTAGGTGCTGGCGTTCTATCATCGTCGCTCTGTTGTTCACTGTTTCTTTGAAGCGTTTGCTTGACGGCTCTTTTGTGTTTTTTGATGCTGGTCTGTGCGAAGGCAAAATACAAATGTGCCCCCAAATACGTTGATTTTTAATTAAATGATTGCTTGAATTCTAATGGTGTCATTTTTGTTTTGCTTTTAAACAATTTACTAAACGATTGTGGATGCTCAAAACCTAGTTCATAAGCAATTTCACTTACAGTCAAATTAGTAGTTGAAAGTTTTTCTTTTGCTTTATCAATTAACTTATTGTGAATATGCTGTTGTGTGCTTTGGCCCGTATGGCTTGTAAGCATATCACTTAAATAGTTTGGTGATACACTAAGTTTATCGGCAATGTATTTAACAGTTGGAAGTCCTAGTTTTACAATATTTTCTTCTTTAAAATATTCAGTCAAAATATTTTCAAGTTTACTCAACAAATCATTGTTTACTGACTTACGGGTAATAAATTGACGATTGTAAAAACGATTTGAATAATTAAGTAATAATTCTATGTGGGAAACCATTACATCTTGACTGTAATTGTCAATAGATGTGTGATATTCTTGCTCGATATTTTTCATTATTCCTTCTAACATTTTATCCTCTTTGTCTGAAAGATGTAATGCTTCATGAACGGAATACGAAAAGAAGCCATATTGATTGATTATTTTCCCTAAAGCATAATTACGGACAAAATCGGGATTAAAAACTAACCACCAACCAGATACTTCATAATTATCTGAGCCACTTGATGATAACATTTGCCCTGGAGCCATCATTGCTAAAACACCTTCATCGAAATCATAGTAATTTTGTCCGTATTTAAGTTTCCCTTTCACTTTTCTCTTTAAGGAAATACTATAAAAATTTAAAATAATACTTACTACAAATTCGCTTTTAGAGCTGGAAATTTCATCTAAATTTATTAGACTAATTAGTGGGTGTTGAGGTTTTGATAAACCAATAAAATTATGTAATTCAGAAATTGAATTAACAATATTAGGTTGTTTTTTTTTGTTCATTTTAGTTATTCAAAATTAAACATTGTTGCTGTTTTTTAAAAGATATTTCACCGAATATACTAGCCCAATAAATCAGAATAAACTGAAAAGCAAGTCTTATAAGACTTGCAATAAAATCCTGGTTGCTAGTTTGATAATAAGTAATGGATGGTGAAATATGAACAACGACTAAATAAATAATCAACATTGTAATTATTAATTTGGAAGCTAGAGTTCGTGGTTGTTTAGGTGTAAGTGATATTGCTAAAATAATTTCTATAATAGCGCTTCCGTAAATAAGTTGTGTTGGAAACGGTAGCCAAGAAGGTATCGTTACTAAATATTGGTCAGGCTTGAAAATGTGCATTGCCCCCATACCTAAATAGAACACTATTGTTAGGAAAAGAAATATTATTTTGATTGCTTTCATGCGCATTATTAAAATTGTTTAAAAATGGTTTTGACTATTATTTCCGAATAGTCAAAACCAATACTAAATTTATCATTGTGCATTTTCAGAGACTGCTTGCCATTCTTTCCAAGTTGCAAGGCGTTTATCATAAGTTGGTTCAATCATCATAAAAGGCATTGTTCCCAAAAACATTCGAAGTGGTGGGTTAGCAGAATCTGACAATTTTAATATTGCTTCTCCAGTTGCATTTGGGTTGCCCATTGGAGTCTTACCTGCATTGGCTTTCATCATTTCTCTAATCCCGTTATACGCTTCAATTGGATTACTATGTTTGGCAGAACTTGTGCCCCAATCCGTTGCATAACCAGTAGGCTCTATGAGTGAAACATGTATCCCAAATTGACTTACTTCTTGAGAAAGCGAGTCGCATAATCCTTCGACTGCCCATTTAGAAGCATGGTAAATACCTAAACTTGGAAAAGCCATTACACCACCAATGCTCGATACTTGCATAATGTGCCCGCTATTTTGATTTCTCATCAGAGGTAGCACTGCTTGAATCATCCATAAAGAACCAAACACATTTGTTTCAATTTGTTCTCTTGCTTCGGATTCTGAAATTTCTTCCACATAACCAAAGTGACCAAAGCCAGCATTATTGATTAAAATGTCAATTTTACCAAAATGTGCTTTCGCTTTTTCAACTGCGTCAAAACAGTTTTGTCGATTGTTTACGTCTAATTCAATTGGTAATATGGCGTTGCCATAGATTGCAACTAAATCATTTAATGAATTGATGTTTCTTGCTGTTGCCACAACCTTGTCGCCACGCTTAAGAGCTGCTTCTGCCCAAACTCTTCCAAATCCCTTAGAAGTCCCTGTAATAAGCCAAATTTTTTTATCCATTTTTTAATAGTTTAAAATTTATGTTACAAAAGTCTTCCAAATTTAAACGGTAGAAGTAACCAAATCTCTGATAGTTGTAGCTAAACCAAAGAATTTAGAGTAGTTGTTTGGCTTGGGTGTGCTTGGCCTACAGCTCTTTTCATTTTGCGAAGGGTTTGCATTTGTCATGTGATTTTCTGTCGGCCGCACTCACGCTTGCAGCTAACGTCAGTCTATGAAAAAACTTCCGCTTGTATTAGTTCAAATATAACAAAAAAGTTGTGCTAAAACAGGATTTTTTTGACCAGCATGGTCCCCCTGCTTGGTATCTTGGCGGTAGCCAAAATCCCAATCCCTTTAAAAGTTAATTTTATGGGTAAGGGTAGCTATGCCT